>CAIRAY010000123.1 GCA_903876665.1 uncultured Fibrobacterota bacterium
ATTGGCGGCATTGAATGCTGCAAATTACCTGTTAGCTGTAATTATTCTCTTTCCTGGAATGATTTCGCAAGTCATGATCCCTTCATTATCCAAGCAAGAGTTAAGCGAAGCATCGTATTTAAAGAAATCATCCATGATCATCATTGCATTTGCGATTCTTGCCGTTGGCCTAGGACAATTCGGGGTCAAAGCGTTATCGTGCTTTGGACAAACCTATTCAAGTCCTCGGTTGCTTGTGACCATTGCATTTCTTACTGCAGCTTGTATTTCGGCAAGTACCATATTTTCCAATTTATTGTTCGCCAAAGGACAGTATTACATCCTTGTCGTTCTGAATATTCTTTGGGCAATGATGATGATCGCTATATCATTGGGGCTTAATGCATATGGCGCAATTGGAAATAGCATAGCACGCCTCACCTCATACTCGGTCTGGCTAGTCGTTGCCTATTCTGTCTATATTCTTTTTCACGAAAAATGGGTGGGGGATTCCAAATGCTGACCGCAGTAATTTTAACCTACAATGAATCGTTGCATATAGAACGATGCATTTCAAGTATAAAGGACGCGTGTTCCCGCATCTGCATTGTGGATTCCTACTCCACGGATTCGACCTGTGAAATTGCACGCTCCCTGGGTGCTGAGGTATTCCAAAATAAATGGGAAAATAATTATGCGAGACAAATGAACTGGGCTTTTCAAAACTGTGGCATTTCCACTCCTTGGGTACTCCGCATGGATGCGGATGAATACTTCTTACCCGAGCTTCTCGCGGAAGTAAAAAGCCGACTTCCTCAACTTTCCTCCAACATTGGGGGGATTCAGCTGACCCGGCGCGTCGTCTTCAAGGGAACATGGCTCCGCCATGGAGGCTTTTATCCGATTCATCTGTTACGAATTTTCCGGCCTGAATGGGGTCACTGTGAACAACGCCTAATGGATGAACATATTGTTCTTTCCCAGGGTAAGGTGATTCAATTCAAAAACGACATTGTTGATGAGAATTTAAATCCTATACACTGGTGGGTTACCAAGCACAATAACTATGCGATTCGTGAAGCAACCGACATTATTAATAGAAAGTATCATCTATTTGACCGGGAAAACATGTCAGACTCGGTAACCATTTCGCAAGTATCCAAAAAACGGTTTGCGAAGGAAATGATTTACAACAATCTTCCCTTAGGGGTGCGTCCCACCCTGTATTTCATTTACCGCTTCTGTTTTCAATTGGGAATATTGGATGGCCCTAAGGGCTGGCTGTTCCATTTTATGCAGGGCTTTTGGTACCGGTTACTGGTTGACGCAAATGTCATGGAGTTCGAAGCCGCAAACAGGACCACGACCCCAATCCAAAAATTGAATTACCTAGAAAGGGCTTTAAAATGTCACTAAAACCCAAAAACCCCGAACATCCTAAACGGATCGTTTTTCTGACTAATCTTGCCACTCCGTACAAGACGGATCAGATTGAATCGTGGGCTCGGTTGATCCCGGGACTCGAGATTGTTGTTTGGTACCTGGAGGAATCGGTTGGGGATAATCTGTGGGCAAAACCATCCGCAACTGTTCGGCCATGGCGCGAAGAGGCATTAAAGGGGATCCGAGCCTGGCTTCGATTCTATTTTTCCATTCGCAATAGCGTCCTCCTTGTTGGGGGGTACTACCTAATCCCTTATTGGGTTGCCAGGCTCATGGCATTCTGCAGTGGTGTTCCCGTATCTTTAGTCTTTGACGGGATCAACCCCCAAAAGGTAAGCTCAACACTTGTTGGTATTCGGGGATATTTAAAGAAGCGCTTCATTCATTCCTGTGACTCTTTTTTTGCAAACGGTGTTGTAGGGAAGCAGTTCTTTGAAGCACTAAAAGAAGAGGCTCCCCTATTTAACCAGGGGCTATTCGCTGATGTGGGGCAAAAGAAAAACCTCGCACCTGATCCGCAAAATCGTCAAAGGGAAAGTCTCGGAATTGCGCCTGACTCGATCGTGGTGGTATTTTGTGGTCGCTTGATTTCTCGAAAATGCGTGGATGACTTAATCCATGCCATGTCCTATTTCGACTCGTCCAGCAATGTCCGACTACTTGTAATTGGTGATGGCCTAGAGCGTGGCAATTTAGAGTCTCTGTCAAAAGAGTTAAAGGTTCCGGTTTGCTTTGCAGGGGCGTACACAGACCGAGGAAAATTATTTTCG
The DNA here is from genome assembly GCA_903876665.1 of uncultured Fibrobacterota bacterium. Taxonomy (GTDB): domain Bacteria; phylum Fibrobacterota; class Fibrobacteria; order Fibrobacterales; family Fibrobacteraceae; genus CAIRAY01. The sequence continues at coordinate 2,193 of CAIRAY010000123.1, forward strand.
TTGATCTCGGAGTGTCAGATTTTGGTTTTGCCTAGTTCAGATGATCCCTGGGGAATGGTGGTCAACGAAGCTCTCCAGTTGGGCTTAAGGGTGATTGTTAGCGATAGGTGTGGCTGTTCGCTGGATCTGTTGTCTCATCCCGACGCGGCGAAAGTATTTCCTGTTCACGACAGAAAATGCTTACACTCAGCAATCAAGCTGTTTGTCGAAACGCAGATTGGTTTTGAAAAAGTGGCTATTGCGGCCGGAGCGATTAATGACCCAAAGCGGTCCGCTCTAGAGTTACAGCGTCTCCTGAGCCAAGGGATACAAAAATGAATCAACATAATAAGATTGGCCTGGTCGTGAGCTCCCTAGGAAAATCCGCCGCTGGGATGTATCATGTTATATCCCACATTCAAAATGGGCTAAATGCCTCTGGAAGATTTGACGTGCATTCCTTTGGGGCAAAAGTGGAGCCCGCATACGCGCCCAATTTGCATCCTCTTCGAAAATTTAAACTTTTCGGTTTTGGATATCTCTTTGGATTGATTCCTTCTCTTGAGAGATTCCAAATCGATTTAATCCATGTCCACGGTTTGTGGATGTACCATTCCTGGGCGGCTTCGCAAATGAGGAGGAAGGGA
>CAIRAY010000124.1 GCA_903876665.1 uncultured Fibrobacterota bacterium
AAGTACTTCGATGATCTTGGCTTACCAAGGCTAAGTAAGGTGAAGTAGCCTAATCTCTTCGAACCGCCGTATGCGGACCCGCTTGTACGGTGGTGTGGCAGGGGAACGCGGAATCTTCATTCCGCGCCCCTATGCCGATTTGTATGTAGAAGAGTCTTACTTCTTCTTTGCCACTGGCTTCTTGGCTACGACTTTCTTCGCGACAGGCTTCACAACCTTCTTAGCGGGAGCAGCTTTCTTCGCAACAGGCTTTGCAGCCTTTTTCGCAGGAGCTACTTTCTTTACTTCAGCGACGGGAGCGTTCTTCAGCGCGGACTTAGCAGCGGCGAGGCGAGCTACTGGAACGCGGAAGGGAGAACAGCTCACATAGCTTAGGCCAATGCGATGGCAGAAGTCGATGGACGAAGGATCGCCACCGTGTTCGCCACAGATGCCAAGCTTGATGTCTGGGCGAGTCTGACGGCCACCTTCAACAGCCAGCTGCATCAGACGGCCTACGCCGGACTGATCGAGGGATGCGAAAGGATTGGACTTGACGATGCTCACGTCTGGGCGCTCGTAGAAGGGCAGGAATGTGCCCGAATCGTCGCGTGACATGCCGAGTGTTGTCTGGGTCAGATCGTTGGTTCCAAAGGAGAAGAATTCTGCAGTCTGGGCGATATCCGCGGCAGTGAGTGCTGCGCGTGGAATTTCGATCATGGTGCCGACCTTGTAGTCGATCTTCTTTCCGGCGGCCTTCATTTCTTCCTTGGCGACGCGATGCACGATCTCAAGCTGGAGCTGGAGTTCGCGGTCGAATGCGACAAGCGGAATCATGATTTCTGGCTTAGGTGCTTTACCGACCTTCTTCGCCACAGCGATGGCTGCGCGGAAGATTGCGCGGGACTGCATCTCGGAGATTTCTGGATAAACGATTCCGAGGCGGCAACCACGATGGCCGAGCATTGGATTGGACTCATGCAGGCCATGGATGGTGTTGGCAACGCGGTCAAAGTTCACGCCGAGCTTCTTAGCGAGACCGTCGATCTGGTCCTTGGACTGGGGCAGGAACTCGTGGAGAGGTGGATCGAGGTAGCGCACAGTGACAGGCTTGTCAGCCATGGCTTCAAAGAGACCTTCAAAGTCCTTCTGCTGGATGGGAAGCAACTTGGCCAAAGCACCGGTAAAGTGCTCGATAGCGACGCTGTATTCGTTTTTCAGCTTGTCGGCATCGGCACCTGGAGCGGAGGCCTTGTCCTTGTATTCTGCGTATTCTGCAGCGAAGATAATCAGTTCGCGAACGTGGTCGATGCGGTCACCTTCGAAGAACATGTGTTCGGTGCGGCAGAGGCCCACGCCTTCTGCACCAAAGGCCACTGCATTGATCGCCTGGTCGGGCTGGTCCGCATTGGTGCGGATGCCGAGGGTGCGGTACTTGTCCGCGAGCTTCATCACGAAGTCATAGCACTTGAAGAGCTCGGAATCCTTAGGAGCCAAGGTCTTGGTGATCAGAACCTGGATCAGTTCGGATGGAGCGGTATCGATCTTGCCTGCGAAGATTTCGCCGGTGGAGCCGTTGATGGACACGAATTCGCCTTCACGGATGGTGTGGCCACCGCAGCTCATGGTGCCTGCAGCGTAGTCGATGTTCAGTTCGGCAGCACCTGCTACGCAAACCTTGCCCATCTGACGGGCAACCACTGCTGCATGGGAGGACACGCCACCACGGGCGGTCAAAATACCAGCAGCGGCGATCATGCCACGGAGATCTTCGGGGGAGGTTTCGATACGGGCGAGAACCACTGGACCATGTACAGCGCCTTGTTCAGCCTTCTCGGCGGTGAACCAGAGGGTACCGGTGGCGGCACCTGGACCTGCAGGCAGACCCTTGGTGAGGCGACGGCCTTCCTTGATGGCGGCGGCGTATGCGCCCTGATTGAAAATCGGAGCAAGAAGCTGTTCGATGGCTTCTGGATCGGCGGAGGTGATGGCATGTTCGGGCTTCATCAGTCCGGCCTTCACCATGTCGTGTGCAACCTTCACATAGGCTTGCGCGGTGCGCTTGCCGTTGCGGGTCTGCAACATGTAGAGAACGCCTTCTTCGATGGTGAACTCGAAATCTTGCAGATCGCCGAATTCCTTTTCGAGGTCCTTGCGAACCTGGCAGAGCTCCTTGTAGCAATGTTCTAGGCCCTTGGTGTTTGCCATGAGCTGAACCTTGAGCGGGGTACGAATGCCGGCAACCACGTCTTCGCCCTGGGCGTTGACAAGGAATTCGCCGTAGAATTCGTCGGTTCCATTGGCTGGATTACGGGTAAAGGCAACGCCGGTACCGGAGTTGTCGCCCATGTTTCCAAACACCATGGCCTGCACGTTTACGGCAGTGCCCCATTCGGCTGGAATCTTATACTTCTTGCGGTAGAGGATGGCGCGTTCGTTCATCCAGGAATTGAATACGGCACCGACAGAACCGTCGAGCTGCTCGTAAGGATCGGTTGGGAAAGTCTTTCCGGTCTTGGCCTTCACCAGCTTCTTGAACTTGGTGATGACATCCTTGAGGTCTTCTTCGGTGAGCTGGTTGTCGTGTTCGACACCGCGGGCGTGGCGGGCTTCTTCGAGGATGATCTCAAAGGGATCTTCGTCGTTTTCAGACGCGCGTTCGACACCCATCACTACGCCAGAGTACATCTGCACAAAGCGGCGGTAGGAGTCGTAGGCGAAGCGGCCGTTGCCGGACTTCTTCTTCAAAATTTCAACGGTCACGTCGTTGAGGCCGAGGTTCAGGATGGTGTCCATCATGCCGGGCATGGACTCACGTGCGCCCGAACGGACGGCAAGAAGCATGGGGTTCTTGTCGCCACCGAGCTTCTTGCCCGTGGACTTTTCAAGAGCGGCAACTGCCTTGCGGATGTCTGCCTTCAGAGTGGTTGGGTACTTGCGACCGTTCGCATAGTAGTGCGTGCAGACTTCGGTGGTGATGGTGAATCCGGGTGGGACATTGAAGCCGCGACGGGCCATTTCAGCCAGATTCGCGCCTTTTCCACCGAGAAGATTCTTTTGGGACGCTCCGCCTTCGGTAATACCTTTGCCGAAGAGATAGACATGTTTCGTTGCCATATGGATTGGACTCCTTGGATTGTGAAGCTAGATTCCTTGAATTCGCAGGCCAAATTTTAGAAAATAATCCGAATAATGCAGGCGTGGGTATTTCGTCCCATGGAAGGAACCATGAAAAAGTTAAAAATTGTCCCCATCATCAGTGTTCCGGACCACTCCGACGCAGCGGGTGTCCCTGCTTTGGCGCCCCAGGCCTTCTTCCAGGGGTTGAGGGAATTCGTGGCCGAGTTCTCCGCACGCCTGACCCTATATTTCCCCGGAACCTTTATCGAGGCCGCCCAAAAGGCTTGCCCAAAAGATATGGCCTGGCTCCGCGAACAGGTCAAGGAAGGCACCTTGGAGATATTGGGTGGCGGATTCCATGACGCCCTATTCCCTTTGTTTACCCAGGAGCTCCAAGCCTTCCAATTCCGCCGGCACCGTGAATTGTTGAGATCCGGGCTGAATTATCACCCCCGGGGTTGGTTTTGCCCCTCCATGGCGTGGGAAATTTCCCTTGTGGGGCCCCTATGTTCTCAGGAATTTGAATACAGCATTTTACCCGAGTTGTCCTTTGCGGAAGCGCTTTCCCATGCCTTGCCCATTTCGGGTTGGCGTACGGTTGAAGATGATGGTCAGGTTTTGCGGATATTCCCCATGTCCAAAACCCTTTCCGATGCTTGGACTTCGGGCGATGGCAAGTTGCTAGCTGCCAATTTTGCCGAACTCGGAGAGGTGAATGTAGGTTGGGTCTTTGGTTGCCAGGCCTTTCCGAATGGCTGGGCAAGCGAGGCGACCCAGTGTTTCAATACGCTCAGGCAATGTATGCTCGAATGCACGGTGGCGGAGGTCGAGTTGCAGACCTGGACCCCTTCGCGTATTATCGATCAAACCCGTTCCTCCGGTTCCATTAGCCTGATCTCAACCCTGGGTAGCGGAACAGGAATGCCCCAAAGCGTGCAAACCTGCCGAGAGCTCCTCAATCGTCGACCCGAGGCCAATTTCATTCACAAAAAGCTTTTGTATTTGCATCATCGGGCCCATCAGGTATTGGGCACCACAGAAGCCCTAGCCGTAGATGCGCTGTTATTACCCCTCATGTCCGCTTGTTTTTATCGCAATTTGCCGGGTGCGGCCGGAATTCGTGGCCTTGCCAACCGGGCCTTGGCTCACCGTCAATTGATCGAAGCCGAAAAAGCCTTGGATCGCCTCTCGCGTCGTAGCATGCGCCTCGAAGTTCTGGACTTTCTCGGCGATGGGACCCGCCAAATTCTTGCAAGCACACCCGAAGCCGGATTTTTGCTCGATCACCATCGGGGTGGGGTTCTCCATTCCCTGGATTTCAAATCCCTGGGCCTTAACCTGGTCAATGGGCAATTGGAAGATGGTGAGCCATCGGTGGCCTTTCGGGACCATCTTATTCCCCAGGATCATCGCACCTTTTCCGAGATCATGGGTGGAATTGAAGATAGAACCGGTCAGCTTCTTTCCCCCTTTGACTATCAGATCAAACGCCATTCGGACCGCATCCAGCTGGTCATGACAGGCGAACAGGGTGTTCCCGTCCAAGGCCGTGCCCACAGTCTCCGGGTCGTCAAAGTCCTGGGGTTCAAACTCGAAGACGCCGAGCTGCAGGCCAGTTGGCAGCTGACCAATGGAACCTTCCAGGTGGCCCGTTGCCAATTTGCCACCGAATGCGTCCTGACCTTTCCTGAGGAGAATCGCCGCAAGCAGTCCTTGATGCTCGATGGCAAACGCCTCTCCTGGTCCGATGTTCCCTGTGTCCGCACGGGCATCCGGGACTTGGTCTTTGCGGACCGTGCCTTGGGTGGTCGGCTCCATGTGGACTTTGTAAAGCCCGCGGGCCTGGTGATTTCGCCAGTTTTAGGTACCGCTGACGGAGCCGCGCCCGACGAGTTCCAAGGGTACCGGCTCATATTCCTTTGGGATCTGGAACTCAAAGGCCAGGAATCCACGGCGTTCCATGTGAGGTTAAGAATGGACAAACGGAGACTGTTTTTATGAGAAGGGAAGAGTGGAAAATGGAAAGTGAACAGCCAGATTCTCTGCGCGACAACCTAGTGGAAAGTAAACAGCCCGCGTCCCAGCACGAAACCTTAGTGGAAAACGGAAAGTTTCGACGAAACTTTGCAAGAGGAAGTACCACCCGCAATTTTCCACTATAGCACTTTCCACTCTCCACTCTCCACTAACCAACCTATCCCGTGACCCGTGTTTTAACTTTCCATTTGTATCCCAGTTCCCCAACTTTCCACTTTCCACTTGCATCCCTCTCCCACAATTTTCCACTATAGAATTTTCCACTTGTATTTCCCCTTTCCCCCGGATCCCCCATGCGTGCTGATTTAATCGATGTTTCTTTAGAAGATTATGGACACAGTGTCCTGATTACCCTCAAGGGTACTTTTACCTCCGAACAGATTCCTGCGTTGCGGGAGAAGCTTTCGAGCATTACGGACGAGCGCAAGCGCACTTATTTGATGGACCTCGAGCATTGTCAATTTCGGGATGCATCTTATCTAGAATTGTTTCTGGATTTGGTGAATCAGGTTCAAGGGCGTGATGGTCGCTTGGCTTTTATTTTTACACGTGAGGAGAACTGGAAGTTTTTCCGCCGGTGGTCCAATGTGTTTGAAATCCATGCAAGCCTGGATGATTTTTCCCGCTCGGGATTGATCGAAGCCTTGCGCCGCCGGGGCATAGCCTTTTCCAAGCGGACCGGGGTGCGCTTGTCCAGTGGCATGGCCCTGGTCATGGGCATCATTGTCTGCGGATGGATTGTGACTTTAGTGTCCATGGTGACCTTCCAAGAAAAGGAAATCCGTGCCCGCGAAAGCCAGATCCTGCAACTCGAAAATAAGCAACGGACACTGATGCGTAATCTGGATGATTTGAAGAGTGCCGTGGGACCTTTGCGGGACATGGGACTTCTAGAAGCCAAGAATCCAGGCCAAGCCAATGATAGTTTGCAAATTTGGATCGATTATCTCTCCAAATTGGAGAAAAAACGCACTGGATCCTCTCCGGACCAAAGTCTGGACAGTGTGTTCCCAGACAGCATCCCGATAACAAACGATTCGGTGACTCCATGAGTGCCATTCGCTTTGAAGACCCCTGGATCGAGCGTGGCCCCTGGAAGCGTCTCCGCTCCGGGTCCATGATCAACATCTCCCAGGTTTGGGTGGTGTTGCTCGTGTTGTTCAATCTGGCATTGCTGGGGTGGCTGGGAGTGAATTGGACACTGAATTCCATGAAATTATCCGAGCAGGACGCCCAGATCACCTCCCTTTCGGAAGATGTGGACTGGACGGAGGCCCGTCGGAACTGGGCATCATCTTATGTGCGCGTCAAGAATGCGGTGAACTCCGTTGCTGAGGGAAAAATGACTCCGCGCCAGGTAGGCAAATTGACTGAAACCCTCTGGGTGCAATCCAGAACCTACGGCTTCGATCCTGTTTTGATTGTGGCGGTCATGCAGGTCGAGAGCCGAAGCAACCCCTCGGCCCGGGGCCATTTTTCTTCCGGCACCGAGAGCGGAGCCCTGGGCCTAATGCAAATCAAGCTTGCCACCGCCCAGATCATGGGCAAGTCATTGGGTTTGGTGATTCACGAAGATGCGGATCTGATGAAGCCCGAGGTGAATCTTTTGCTGGGGACATATTACCTGATGCGCCTCATTGTCCGCTACGGGAAGGTCAGTCATGGGCTCATGGCTTACAATATCGGCCCATATGGCCTGGAACATCGGCTGCGCACCGGGGAGGCCTTGCCCGTGGCCTATTCCCGGAAAATCCTGGTTCAATATCATTTTTTGGTCCAGAAGTTTGGTCGACCTTGAGTTTTTTACATTATACAGGTGATTTTCCATTTTTCAAAACTTTGCATTGTGGGTGCGACCCTCGCCTCCAGTCTTTTTGCCGCAGAAATCCGTCTGGATTGCCGTGGGTTTATTGATGCTGCGCTTGCGCGGGATCCGCGTGTGCTTGAGGAAAGCTACTCCACGGAAGAAAAGCAGGCCAAAATTCGGCAGCTGAAAGCGGCCGTTATTCTTCCCAAATTCGAAATGAACATGGCCTTTGGGCCAACTCCGGGATTGACTGCCGGGTTCGATTCCCAGGGTGATTCCATCGCGCGCTGGGATTTTTCCAAGATTGGCCCCTATGTCGGATTTGACACCAAATTTGCCCAGCCACTGAATTATGGACAATACGTAACCGGATTAAAGGCGGCCAAGGGTGATTTGGCCCAAAAGCAATGGGAGATTCAGGGCAAGCGGATTGAGCGCACCGTGGAGTTTCAGCGCTATTATTATGGCTATGTTCTCGCATTGGAGTTGAAGCGCCTTTCCACCGAGGCCGCCCGGCAGATGCAAAAGGCAGAGGACCGCATCGAAGAGCAGCTCGATGAAGACGAAGGAAAAGCTAGCCAAGACGACCTTCTCCAAATCAAGGCGGGGCGTTTTGAAGTGGACAAGGCTGTGCTTGAAGCGGCCAATGGCTTTCAGAAGGCCGAGCTGGCCATCCGCTTTTCTCTGGGGATGAAGGATTCCGATGTTTTTGTGCCGGCCGATACCCTTCTCCTTCAACGCACCGAAGCCATTCCTCCTTTTGACACATTGGTTGTCTGGATGAAGTCTGCAAGTCCCGAACTACGCCGGTTGCAGGCTGGACTTGACGCAAAACAGAGCCTTGTCCAACTGGAAGAAGAGAAGCTTGGCCCCGATTTCTTTTTGTTTGGAAGTTTTCAGTATGCAAAATCCTGGGCCGCCAACCGGCAGACCTTGAGCCAGGACGCCTTTCTGCGTGACCCGGTGAATGTCTTGACGGGTAGCCTCGGAATTGGTCTCAAGTATAAAATGAATTTCTGGAATACCTTGCAGAATGTCCGTAAGGCGCGTGTCGATTATCGGCAACTGAAGCTGAAGGATGCTTATGCCCTAGATGGTCTCACCATGCTTTTGCGGCAACAATACAACGACTGGGAAATGGCCCAGGCCAAACTGGAAAGTGTCCGTAATTCTTTGCGGGCCAGCGAGGCCTTGCTCAAGGGCGTTGCCATGCGTTTCGATGTGGATCCTTCCGAAGGAAGCAAGCTGGTTGATGCATACAAACGCAACATCCTGATGCAGAAGGATTTTTATTTTTCCGTATATCAATACAACCTTTCGGTGGCAGAGCTCCTCGCAAAGGTTGGTCTTGGAACCGATGTCTTGTAAAGGAGTCCCCATGTTTCCCAAAATCCTGGTCCTTGTCCTCAGTTTTTCGATCCTTGCCCTGGCGGCTCAGGATCCCACTCTTCTGATCAAAAATAAAGATCAGGAGTTGCAGAATTTTCTCAAAAAGAAAAACCGTAGCGCCAAAGACAATGAAACGATCAAATTTTTGATCAACGACATCTTTGATTTTTCCCTTTTGGGAAAAAAGTCGCTTCCCAGCGCAACCTGGAAGGGACTTGATGAAGCCAGTCAAACCGACTTTGTGAAAGAATTCAAGCGCATGGTGGAAAATTCATCCGTCAAAAAGCTTGAAGTGTACAAGGCCGATTCCACTCGTTACGAGCCAGCCACCATCAAGCCTGACGAGGCCAAAGTAGTTGCCCATGTCTGGAATAAGGGCAAGGAATCGGTTCTGGTATACAAGTTCGACCTAGTGCAAGGGAATTGGAAGGCCTGGGATCTGGTCATTGACGACCTCTCCACCGCCCGCAATTATCGCGATCAATTCACCAAAATCCTGGAGACCAAGTCCTTCAAGGAACTCGTAGACATTCTGCGTAAGAAAGCCGACGAAGGAACCTGAGAATTTGGTGCTGTTTTTTGTCATATTATTCATCCTGATTCTCCTGCTCTTCCCGGTTTACCTGAAGATCCTGTTTGTGCGCTTTGAAGATGAAACCCACGTCACCACCGTGAAGCTTTGGCGCTGGAAGGTCTGGGAAATCAAGTCCGAAGAAGAAGAGACCCCCACCGAGGAAGCGAAATCCGAGCAAAAGGAAAGCCCTCCGCCCCAGGATGTTCAGAAGCCCGAAAAAGGGAGCGAAACGCCCAAATCCCAGCCATCTCCCCAGGGCGAATCCCCTCAAGAAGAGTCCGCAGAAAAACCACCCCGCGAATCCTCCGAGGACGTAGCCACTCCAACATCGGCGAAAAAGTCAGCGATTCCTGAAGACAACAAGGACCGGGCCCTGGTGGCCGTAGCCTTGAACCCGGCCCTGGAAATGAGGTTGCTACGCTTGGTCAAACGGATTCTCGTCAGCCTGTGGCGCATTTTCCGCATCCGCATTCCCAAATTGGAAGTTCACTACGGCCACGACAACCCAGCCCAAACAGGCATGATTGCCGGGGCCATTTGGGCCTTCCAGGGCGTTAATCGCAAATTCGAGGACTGGGGCTTCACCCCTGCTTGGGATCGCCCGGGAATGGGGCCTGTCCGGGCCGAGGTGCGAATTACCATCACTCTGTTGCGCATTAGCATTTTTCTAGCAGTGACCCTTGGAGGCATTGCACAATTGCTTTTCTTGGGGTGGCGCGAGTACCGTCGAATTTTGCGCGCTCCTGCCCATCCGCCACTTTCCACTTGGCGAAAATACATCCTGAACAAAATTTCTCCCCTGATATCCGAGGTACAGAATGACCAAGCGTGACACGATCGAAGCGAAATTATTTCTTCTTGGGCTCGGGAGCCGGCGGGAATGTCGCAACCTGGTGCGGGACCATTTTGTCTGCATTGACGGAGTGGAAATCGAAGACCCATACGCGCCCTTTCCTCCGCAGGCCAAGGAACTGGTGGTCAATGGCGAAAATGTGCCTCTGCAGACCGAAATCTACGCGATCATGAACAAGCCGGCGGGTTACGAATGCAGTCACAAACCCGGAATCTATCCCTCTGTCTATGAGTTACTCCCCGCACGCTGGAGCACCATGGAGGTGCATTCTGCAGGTCGTTTAGATGTGGATACTACTGGTCTTTTAATATTTTCCAATAACGGGGATTTCATTCATCATTTTGAATCTCCAAAAAAAGAACTGGGGAAGACCTATGAAATCTTTCCCGAAGAACCCATGACCAAGACCCAGTTTGGTTCCCTGCGTGGTGGAGTGAATCTGCGAGGCGAAAAGGGCGTGTTCAAGCCCATCTCCTTGGAGCAATTGGACAACGAATGGGTCCGCATGGAAATCCGTGAAGGCAAGTACCATCAGGTCAAGCGCATGCTGGCTGCAGTCAAGGCCCGCGTTGCACGCCTGCGTCGCGTTGCCATTGGGACCATTGTCCTTGGGCCGGATTTTGAGGAAGGAACTTGGCGCGAACTTACTCCTGCGGACTTTGAAGCTCTGGGATGGAAGCATTGAACCGTCGGCTGGACCAGAACCTGAAGGATCATACCTTCCGGGGAATGAGCTTCCTCGGGGGAGACATGGTGCAAGGCGATCCCACACAAGATTGTGCCTTGGAGCTTCTTTTAAAGCAAGGCCTGCCCGAGGGTGAGCGCCTGGGACTCATCAACTGTGGATGTGGGGCTTGGCTTGGACTCGAGGCGGATCACCCTGGGTCCGGGATGCTTGCTATGCATTCTTTTGTGGAAGACCACCTGGCCTGTGAACGCAACATTCTTAAAAAGAAGCTGGGCGAACGGCTTCAGTCCAAATTAGGAGTGCCCACCGACTTTGGAGAAGATTTTGGAAGTTGTGACGCCATTTTGTTGCGCATATATCGTGACATGGCGTGGAACTGGATCTGGATCCGCACCTTGCTGGAAAAAATGCGGACCGGATGTGCTTTGCAAATTCTGGGACGGAAGGATGACGGAATCCGCTCCATCGAAAAACGTCTGGAAGGCTTGGGGTTGCAGGTGGAAAGCGTAGCCGTGGGTTGCCATTCCCGCTGGATCGCCATACAAATCCCCGAGGTCCGGCCCCCGGTGGGAATGGAACAGGCATCCGCTCCGGCGATGGTTTCAACTCCTCAGGGAATGTTTTCTCTTGAGATCCCTGAAGGCCTTTTTGCCGCCGGACACTTGGATGCAGGAACCGAGTTGCTTCTGGAAAATTTGGGAAATGTCAAGGGAAAATCCGTCTGGGACTTTGGATGCGGTGCCGGGGTGATTGCCCGGGCGGCCTTGGCTGCTGGGGCTTCCCGGGTCTATGGCTCGGATCATTCCATTCTGGCGGTGCGGGCTTCCGAAAAGAATCTGCAACCCTTTGCAGACCGGGCCAAGGTGGGCGTGCATTTTCTTTCGGATGGAGTCCCCGACACCTACGACCTCATTATTAGCAATCCGCCTTTTCACTTTGAGGCGAGGGAGCTCCGGGACCTGGGCCGCATTTGGATCCTATCCTGCCTGGACCGATTGGAGCCGGGAGGTGAAATCCGCCTAGTGTGCAATGCCTTTTTGCCCTACGGGCAGTTTGCCACCGACGCCAAGCTCAAATCCGAAATTCTCGTCGAAAAATCCGGATTCCGAATATATCGTTTGAAAAAATAAGAGGCTTGGGAAGGACTTCGTCCTTTCTGTTATCCATGGATTAAAAAATCATCCGGTCCCAGGGCTAACGCATTTAAACGCAAACAGGTTGCTTTTTAAGTGTCATGCCCGGCAGGGCCGATGTGCTGCCAGTTACGGTTACTGGCAGCTATGCAAAGCTTGGCCACTTCAACCTTTGGTTGTTTCCACACAGTGGATATGTGCCGGTAATCGCCGAGGCGAAACCGGCATATCAAGTGGAGCATCACAGAATATTGCTGAATGGGGCGGCTATGCCCGTTCCGGGTTTGACAAAGACAAAAATTCCACCTCAATAGCGGAAGGTTTTTTAATGCGTTTGCCCTGCATCCGGCCCCAGTGATTCGGCCGGCATATTTCCATATTACTAAATTGGGCGCATCGAACATTTCATAGCCAAAACCCTGCTGGCCACTGGTGCCAAGAGTCTCCGCGAGGTGGAGGTGATTCAGTCGTTGTGGAGTGGCTATGGAAAGATTGTTCGCTACGCCCTTGACGACTCTGAATGGGATAGCGTCGTGATAAAACAGGTGCGGTGGCCAGCCCACAGGAAATCTTCACGCCAAAATGAAGCTGACCTCTCCCACCAGCGAAAGGTTCGTTCTTATCAGGTCGAAATGGCCTGGTATGGGAAGTGGAGCGAGGCCACAAACGAACAGTGCCGTGTACCCCGTTGTCTGGCGTTGGCCACGTATGGCGATGAGGTCTGGATGGTTTTGGAAGATCTCGACACCCAGGGGTTTCCCTTGCGGAAAAATGCTTGTTCCACTCCCGAAGTGAAGGCATGCCTGACCTGGCTTGCCCACTTTCATGCGGTTTTCCTGGGAGAGCGCCCCCAGGACTTATGGAAGACGGGAACCTACTGGCATCTGGCGACCCGGCCCTATGAGCTCACGAAAATGAATGATGAGCCACTACGCAAGGTGGCTTTCGCGCTCGACCAGAAGTTGAGTCAAAGCTCTTTTCAAACTTTTGTGCATGGGGATGCCAAGCTTGCCAACTTCTGCTTTTCCCGTGATGGAAAACAAGTTGCCGCAGTAGATTTCCAGTATACTGGCGGTGGTGTCGGAATTAAGGATGTAGCCTATCTGATTGACAGTGCCTATTCTGAAGAAGCTGCGGAGCGTATGGAAAAGGAACTGCTGGATTTCTATTTCGCCCAGTTACGCAAGGCTCTGGAGCGGACAGGGAAAATGATTGATTTTGTCGCTTTGGAATCCGACTGGAGATCCTTGTATCCTGTGGCCTGGACGGACTTTTTTCGCTTCCTTAAAGGTTGGAGTCCCGGTAGATGGAATCCTCAAGGGTACTCGGAACGCCTCGCAAAAATCGTAATGGAGCAATGTCGATGACCTTAAACGAAGCGGATCTCAACGCCATTTGTCTTTGCGCCATATCGGCTGCGAACCAGGTAGGGCAATGGATTTCCAAGGTGGCTCATTTGCGCCACGAGGTGTTGCGGAAACCCGCCGGCGATACGCTTGCCTCCCAGATATTCACCGAAGTGGATATTCAGGCGCAACAAATGATTCTTGCTTCCTTAGCCCCGGTCTCTACCCATTTTGATCTAGGCCTCCTTGCCGAGGAAAGCCCGGACAATCAAAGTCGATTTGAAAAGGATTTCTTCTGGTGCATTGACCCCTTGGATGGATCGCTTCCTTTCACCCAGGGTAAACCAGGATATGCGGTTTCCATAGCGCTGGTCTCCCGAGCCGGGATTGCGCAGATTGGGGTCATCTACGACCCGCGCGAGAAGACCCTCTACCACGCGGTTCGGGGTCAAGGTCTTTTCCGCAATGGGGAAGTCTGGATCCCACGGCCCGCAGGAGTTTCCCCTAATTTTGATTTCACGGTGATTGCCGACCAAAGCTTTCGTTCCCATCCGTGCTACGAGAATACCTTGGACAAGCTTCGCCAAGTGAGCATGCACCTGGGTGCGAAATCACTCGTCATTCAGGAACAGGATGGTTCGGTGCTCAATGCTTGTCTGGTCCTTGAGCGCTCTCCCGCTTGTTATTTCAAGTTTCCCAAAGCAAATCTGGGTGGGGGGAGTGTCTGGGACTATGCAGCCACCTCCTGCCTCTTTTTCGAGGCTTGCGCAACGGTGGTTGACATGTCCGATCATGAGTTGAATTTAAATCCGACGGGGTCCACATACCTGAATCATTGTGGCGTCCTATTTGCATCCGATCCCCAAATTGCCCAGGTGATATCACGGCAAAGGATTGGCGCTATTGGATCCCCAACTTTTTGACTCAAAACCTTGCACCGTGCCCGGAAAGGTTGTATAATACTGAAATGGATGCCAAAAACCTACAGTTTGAGTTCTTTGATTCTTATACTTTGATTACTCCCAAGGCCCTTGGCCCTCTGGAGCTCGACCATTTGCCTGCCTTTGTCGAAGACCTGTTGTTGCAAAAAAAGCAAGATGTGGTCATGAGTCTGGGAAGCATTGATACCGTTTTCAGCTCTCATTTGACGGCATTCGTGCAGGTTTACCGCTTGCTAAAAAGTTTCAATCTCCGTTTTATCATTGTGGATATTTCGCCTGCGGTATTGAATGTCATGCAGATGACCCAGCTCGACAGCCTCCTTCCTCTCTTCCTGACTTTAGAGGATTTCCGTAGTGCTCAGCAGTCCCAGGCCAAACCCGAAATGAAGGGACGCCTTGATTTTTCCTATGTGCTTACTCCGGTGGCCGACGGAATCGTGGTCAAATGTTTGGGGTATATGGCTTTTGGGGACCAGGTGCGCAAACTGCAAAGCGAAATTTCCTCCAAGCCCAAGCTCACGCTGGACATCTCCGAAGTGGGTTATATGGATACCCGTGTCCTGATTATGATTTCGGATTTGGCGAGCAAGTCCACGGTTGAAATCCAAGGCGCAAGCAATGTCATTCGCGAGCTGTTCGACCAGCATCGCCTGCAAGCCAAAGTCAAGTTTGTTGACTGACCCGCGCCTGTACGAATCTTTTTTTAAAATTCGAGCATCATGGAGAGTATTCGCTTTTGGGCGAGTACATCGTAGGGTTGTGAGGCCATTTCGATGGCCAAGTTGATCTCGAGGGACATGGAGTGGGAACTGGCTTTCGCTCCGGCTCCAAGGCTCCACATTCGCGTAGGTGTTCCAAGGACCTGGTAACAGCCTCCACGGACTTGCAGCACTTCCAGGATTCTTTGTTCCATCCCGATCATCAGACGGTCTTTCTGGCCCCGCAAAACGCCCTTGCGCAAGTCCAAACTTAGGAGGGTGTTGGTGGGGCTCTCCCAAGAGGTGCCCAGGGTCAATGTGGTGGGTAGCCCCTCATAATAGGTGCGTCCGGTCAAGGTGTTGTGGTATTTCACCTGGCTCCACAAATCCTCCCCATAGATTCCCAGGCGCGGGCCATTCCAGATTTGCCATTGCAGTCCAAGGTCAAACCCGCCTCCGATTCCGTTTCCGGTGGACCGGGCAAGCCCTTCGCCTGCGGCCCCTGCTTGCATCGAAAAAGCTTTGACGCGCACTCCGCCAATGATTCCCGTAAGCCAGTTGGAAAGCAAGGAAAAGTCCACCGCCAGTCCGCTGGAAAACGAAAATTCACTGGCCAGATCATCGCCTTCAAAACGGATGCCATGTGTCCACCACATCCCTTGTCCGTATGGCGCACTCCAGGTTGTGGTGAATTGTTCTCCACTTCCTGCAGGCAGGGTCGCGGTGGAAAAGGATACCTGGGAATGTTGCAAACCGGCAACTCCTGCGGGGTTCAATTGTTCGGTACCATTGCCCCCGGTTAGAGACACGCCCGAACCTCCAAGGGCGCGAATGCGGGAGTGGGGTAGGCGACTTCCAAAAAAGAATCCTTGAATTCCTGAAAGGTTGTATGTCCCATCCCGGTTGTAAGAGAATCCGGAGTCAAGCGAATTGTTGTCTTTTTGCAGGAAGCCACCACCGTTGATAAACCCTGCAAGTGCAAAGCCTGCGCCGACAATGACTGCGCCACCGATCCACTTAGTCGTGCCCGGATGAATTGCGGTGGAATCCAGGGAAATGCCCAATTCCTGGGCGGGGCCTACTCCTAGGGTTTGAGCGATCGCGCTACGGGCCAGGCCGGTCAGGTCGGCATCATCCACGCAAATGCGAGAATATTGTTTGCGCTCGATCAGTTTTCCAGAAACCCCCTTGCGGAGCAAGACGGAAATATGGATTGCGTTTCCTTGCCGGAAAACCTGAATGAAGGCCAAAATGTCTGCTCCCAGAATATTGGCGTTGTTGGCATGGCAACTTTCGGAAAAACAAGCAGGAGGTGAGGATTCCCCTTTTACCAGAAAGGCGTCGAGCATTTCTTCTTCGGTGATCAGGCGGAAGATGCCTGCTTGAACCAAGGCGAGTCGAGTGGCGTGGGCCACTTGGCGCGTTTCAGCGGGGGTAATGTTCATGGTGGCGATGTCGACCAGGGCAATTCGTGGCAAGCCATCGCCCGCCTGTAGCACAGTGGCCAGTATACCTAAAATGAGGATAATTCGCGTCATCATTTGAATACCACCACGGGTTTCGCGATGCGACGCAAAATTTTTCCACCCGGACTGCCACGCAAAGAAAGGATGATCAGATAACGACCATTACGCACAAGCGAACCATCATCGGTGATTCCGTTCCAGGAAATTTTTTGCGGTTGGACGCGCAACATGCGGTCGTCAATCAGGACTCGCACGGGGTCCCCGGACATCCCGATGATTTCCAGGCGGACGTGCACGCTAATCTTTCCCGGTAAATACGGTGTGAAGCGGATTTCAGTTCCGGGCTCGGTGTTTCCGTCAATGGCTGCGGTGACCCAAGGGGAAAAGGGATTGGGGACAATGCGCATTTCGGCGGTGCGTAGGCTGTCGGGATCCCCCATGAGGCCATAATAAGATGGCAGGTTGCCCAAGAGGGCCAGCAGAAGCCAGGTGTTGGAATGCTCCTGGAGCGTGTCGAGTTCTATGCTGTCCGGTGTTCCTAGCGAGAGCCGAGCTAGGGCATTTACAGGGGCACTTGCCGAATCGTACACTTGATCAAGTCGCTGAAGAATACTTTGTGTGGCATTTACGCGGGCAGGCCATAGGATCCGTGTTCCAGAGGAGGAAATTTTGCAGGCGAGGGATGGAACCCGATTGGGGAGGGCTCCAAAAAATTGAGCATTGAAGAACCCAGTCACGGTGTCCTGTCCGGGCGTGGCATTTGATAAATTTGCTGCGCCCGTCCAGCGGTCCAGTTCAATACGGTGACTGATTCCGTCTGCCCAAAGGGAGTCGGGGAGATGCAATTCAACTAAACTGTCGTAACGGAGTCTACGGGCTTCGTTGAAAGAGGATACTCTGTATCCAATGGGAAGCATCAGAGAATCGCGTCCTGCCATGTAGGTGGATTTAATCCACAACGGGCCGATGAAGTTGCTATCGAGGAGCGCGGAGTCGCCTCGCCATTCCCGCACCGCCGAAGCCGGTAGAACACTCCATTCGGCCGGCACGCGCCATTCTCTTCCCAGCGTGTCGGTGAGGTTGGCTGCAAGCAAAAGGGTTGCACCGTTCCAATAGGGGCTGGCCGTCAAGCGCTCCTGCAGTTTTAGGCTACCTCGAATCGACTCCCCCGTAGCGGCAACCAAGACGAATGTTGCCGTATCGCTATAGGGTCCATTTTCCGCGATCAGGGTGATGAGGGTGTTGCCCGCTTGACGTGCGGTGACCGTGGCTCCCAGGCCGCTATCGTTGGGGACCAGGCTGACCATTCCTGCAGGAGTAGCACTCCAGGTTGGGATGGCGCCGGTGTTGGCCAGGACGGGTAGATCGAGTGAAGTGCCTACAATGGTGCGCAGGGTATCGGGAGTCTGGAGAGAAATTTCGATGGGCAAAGTGGCCCACTGGATTGGAACGGTGAAATGGGATGCTGGAGGTGGATTATAGAATCGCTGAGTACCATTGGAGGAATAGACCTCAAACCAATAGGACAGACGGGGAACCTTGGTCCGGGGCTGAAATGAATATGTGACTAGGTCCGCATCGGTTTGTAATGGAACTATTCGACGGGAGGCATTCGTGTTCAAGTCCTGAATCCAGAGGAAGGCACTGTCAATGGGGGAGAATAATTCGAGGGTAATGTTGATCGAATCGCCTGCTCCCGGAGTAAAACTTTTGGGTGCGGCGTGAAAGGCGGGGAATAGGATTGAATCCTTTTGCAGTCCTGAATCTGGTAAGGAAATTTCATATTGATACAGAGGAATCCATTGGGAAATTTCCGGAAATACGCTGACGCGAGTTCGGCCTCCTCCTAGGGTCAGGGTGTCGGGCAAGGCGACCAGGGTGTCTTGGGGAATTTCAAACTGGGCATGGGCCACCAGTTTTTCATAGGTCAGGCTTTTCCGCAGGGAATACAAGGCGAGCCGGGTTCCAGATGGTTCTAGGGTGCAAGGCGATCCGGTCACGGTTCCCCGGCCCAGGAAGGAACCTTGTTGCAACACGGACACTTGTGTGGTATCTACTTGCCGAAACCCAGGGTGCCGCACAATTACGCTGTATTCTCCAGGAGAAACATTGCGGAAGCGGTAATCCCAAACAGCAGCGCTACCCGGCTTGGCAAAGGTCCTGGCGATTTCACGGCCTGTGGCAAATAAGAATACAGCAATGCTGTCCGGGGTGGATCCACTCAGCTGAATGGAGCCCTCCACTCGAGCTTCCAAGGTAAACGCCAGATCCAAGGAAGAGCCTCCGGTACTGGATGAAAAAGCTCCGGCCTGGCGATTAGAGGCCATCCCACTATGGAAGGCCTGGAATACATAGGTTCCAGCTTGGGGGAGAGAAATTGAAAAAACGCCGTTTTGATCGGTTTTGGTTTGCAATGTGTCGCCCTCCACTAGGCTATCCCAGGCAAGGACCTGGACACCCGCGAGAACGCGTTCCAGTTTGGTTCCGAGGACCGCTTCTTCCAATTCCTTTACAACCCCTTCGGCATGGATCGATCCCGTCTCAAGGCGGTAGTCCTTGGAGCGGATGCCTTGCAAAAACAATTCTTCGGAAACGGCCAGGTAACCTTGTGCCTCTATGGTTAGGAACCAGTGGCCTTGGGCGGGAAGGGTCCGGTAGTTTCCGTAACGGTCGGTAACCGTGGAATAGCGTACTTGCTGGCTTTGATCCCGAATGGTGATGATGGCCCCAGGTATCGGTTCGCCCAGGGTGGTGACAATCCGGCCTTCCATGCGGGCAGCCATTTTGGCTATGGAAATTGATCCAAGGTTTTTGTTTTGGGATTGCCCAAAGGTGACACTTCCGGAATCAATACCCGATCCATCCAGGGAAAGGATTTTCCACTTCCAGATTCCGGACCCCAAGGAGATGCTCCAAGATCCGTCGCCGGAGCTGAGGGTGCGGATTGAATCCCCCTGGGTATTTAGGCATTCAATCCGAATTCCAGGTAAAGGGAATCCTTGTTTGTCCAGAATCCTTCCCCGCAGAATAGAATGTTGTGTGCTATAGATCGGCAATTCGATTGTTGCTGCAGGGATATCCTGATCGTCCGAAATGACAACCGTTTGTTGCCACTTGGGGTAGCCATTAATTTCAACAGAAATTTCCGCATTCCCTGGGCTACAGCGCAGGCTCACGCTACCCGCTAAGCCGGTGAGGGAGCCGGTGAGGCCCGAAACGGATTGGGTACTTCCCCAGGCGGATAAATCGACGCGGGCCCCGTTGACCGGTTTGCCATTCAAAATAACCCGGAATGTACGCACGGGAACACCTTGCCCGATTGAAAATATCCGTGATGTCGATAATGACCGTTGACTGTTGGATCCTATAGCGCCGACGACCCACTTCCAGGTGCCCTGAATGAGTCGTTCTTGGGAAATGGCAACGCTGGATTCGGAGGTGGATAGCGAAATTTCCGTGACCCACTGGTTGGCGGATTTGCGCATCAAGCTCACTTGGTAGGCTGTGGCTTCGGGTACTGGATTCCAGGTGAAGCTGACAATTCCGGATTGGGCGGACCGGGAGATGCTTGCCCCCACTAAAGGTTGTTTCAACACAGGTGTATTTAGGGTGTCAAAAGTGGTGCTGAGGGGAAAAACTACCCAGGAACCTAGGTCCGTATATTCGGGGGAATTCCCGTATGCATTGGCAATGCGCATCCAATGGGGAAGTTTGGGAGACAGATTGATTCCGGCCTGGAGGGGAGAGGCGCTGAGTTCTTGTGTAATGATATCCGAAATGATGCGTTCCTGTTTGGATCCGAGGGAATCCCGTTCCATGATTTGTACCCGACTCCATGGAACATATTGAGGACGATTCCACTCCGTAGTCCAAGGGGATTCTTTTTGCTGCGAAATAAGGGTGTGGCGCAGGCGACTCAGCCAGCGTAAATTTTTTGCCGATGTCAACAGGGTGTCTGCAGTTAAATCATGCAGGGCGAGGCAATGGATTCCTGCGGGTATTTGGCCCGGGAGAATCACCCAGGTGTGGGCCCGTCGCTTGGCTACCGGTCGGGTTTCCAGGCCCGGAATGACTTGGTCAAAATAGGGGTCGGTCGAGGTGGAACATGCGCCAAGCATGGAGAGACCCATTCGGGTGGGCAAGTATCCGGGAGAGGATGAAATGGATAGGATCAGGGAGTCTTCAGCGGATTTTCCTGAACGCACCGTGTCAATGGACCAGTTGACGGATGCAAATGACGCTCCGAATGTGATAATCAGAGTCAAAATTAATTTAGAGAGCATATTGGATTCCTCCAAATAGGCGGATCCAAGGGAACAGATCAAAGCGGGCTGTCCAGATAATGGGCAGGGTCCGGATAAAAACCGCAGAACTCAGAACAGGTCTGGGCAAAGAATTCATCCAGTATCCCCCGGCATCCATTTGAAAGGAGCGTAATTTTATATGGGAAAGAACGAGGTGATTGGGAGAAAAACTCTTTTCTGCCAACCTGCGGAAGTCCAGGCGGGATTCAAGGGAATCCTCGGATGCCCGCAGGCTGTAGGGACCGCTGGTCCAGGTGTAGTCCAGGGCAAACCATTTGGCGGGCACGATTCCGATCATGTGGGACTGGGGAATGGAAAAACGCATAGGTGCAGTGGTTACAAATTCGTGGTTGGAGGTTTGAGTGCCACGAATGGCGTCGACACGGGTTGGTTGAATCCAGGCCCCCAGGGAGTCTTGCGAAATTGCCAGATTTAGAGAGTCCATAAAGAAAGGAAGGTCTTGCGCCAGGCGGAATGATCCATCCAGTTTGACATTCCCGCCCATCTGACCCTGGTAAATGAAGGGGCCAGCATGGATTTCCAAGGTTGCCCGCCAAGCATTGCCGGAGTAGTTCCCTTGCCATTCAGAATTGAATTGGTCCGTATTCCACTGGGACGTAATTTGCTCCCATTCGGTGGGGTCTCCCGAGGCGCTTTGTTGGGATAAATCCACCAGGAATTCGCCTTGGTTTTTTCCGCTGGCCTGAATATGCACTGTGTGATGTTGTACGCCAAGTGACATGGAAAATCTTGAATTACCGACGATTCGGTATCCAAAATACAAGGAAGACCAGTCCGCCTTGATGGCTGCGGACGAATTCATCGTGCCATGGAGGCTGAGTTGTGTGGTGGACGAGGAATCGGAATAATTATACTCTGCCAGAGACCATGCGGAGCGAAGATCGAGGCTGGCTTTGGGATGCCAACCAAATAGAAGTGCGCCATCGAAGGATACGGGAATGATTGCATCCACTTGGGGCATGGATATGCCATGAATGGATTCTTTGCCGTTTACCAGGCGGGGGTTGGAGCCCTTTCCCCAGGTATTTCCCAGGGGGTCCGAAGATGCGATGGGAAGGTTGGTCTGAATCGAAACGCCCGAGGTGTCCATCCGGGGGATGGTCCAGGGGGCGTCGAGTTGCCAAGAGGTTGAATTGGTGCGGGACCCGCCTTCAAAGGCCAGGGAAGCCTCCCAAGCGAATCCAATGCACAAAAACAGCAGCAGGAATGGACTAGCCATGCCACAGATACGAGCTGTCAGAATTGGGTCAGTTTTTCCCACATGTATAGTATCGGAATATTTTTGGAAAATGTGAAGAAAACTCCAAAATTTGGAGTTTTTCTTGAAAATACCCGATGACTGGAAAAAGATTTATGCGCGGGCGGTGTTTGGAGTGGAGACCTTGGAGGGTACTCCCTGAAGCTCGCTCTCGTTTAGGCGGGTTTTTATGTCTGCAGAGAACTTGAAGATGGGAACCGTGCGCTCGGAAAGAAGAACTTCTTCTCCGGTGCGGGGATTGCGTGCCGGACGGGGTTTGCGGCTCTTTACAGAGAAGGTGCCGAACCCGCGCATTTCGATGTTGTCGCGGGTGGAAAGCGAGGACGCCACCACACCAAAAAACTCTTCAATTACGGTTCGGATGTCGGATTGGATATAGCCCGTTGAGCGGGCGATTTCTTGAATCAGGTCTTGCTTGGTAACATTTGGCACGAGATAAATATAGGGCTGATATCCTGAAATGACAAGTCTCAAAGATGATTATTCTGCAATGATTTCTACTTTTTGGGGGTCTTATGATGGACATCATGTGAATAGAAATGGGATGTATGTTGAAAGTACGCGATCAAAAAATTTGGCCAAATGTGATTCCTTCTCCGATGTCCGGAGTAACCGATCGACCGTTCCGGCAATTGATCCGGGACCTTGCGGGTGGACGGATTGGAATTTCTGTGACTGAGTTCATTTCGGTTGATGCAGCACAACGCTTTACGCCTAAGTCCTTTCGGCAATTGCGCACCTTTGCGGGGGAATGTCCGCTTTGCATTCAAATATTCGGAGCAAAGCCCGAGAGCATGGCTGCCGGGGCGGCACAAATGGTGGGAAACGGTGCGGACTTCGTGGAAATCAATGGTGGATGTCCGGTTCCCAAGGTTATTGGACGGGGTGGGGGGTCATCCCTTCTCAAAGATCTTCCTCGTTTAAAATCCATGCTGCAACAGGTGCGGAAAGCCATTGAGGTGCCTTTGTTTCTCAAGGTCCGCGTGGGGTGGGATGAGTCCTCCATCAATATTTTAGAGACATTACGCATTGCCGAAGGGGAAGGGGTGGAATTGTTCACCATCCATGGTCGAACCAGAGTGCAGGGCTATAAAGGTTTAGCCGATTGGGACTTGATTAACCAGGCCGCCTCTGTCGCGAAGATTCCCGTGATTGGAAACGGGGACATTCGTTCTGCCCACGAGGCGAAAGCCCGCTTGGACCAATACCCAGCTCTATCCGGGGTTGGTATTGGGCGGGCCTTGATGCACAACCCTTTTGTGCTTGGCCAGGTTGCGGATCTATGGGAAGGAAAACCCGTGCTCGAGCCGGGGCCCCAGCAACAGTACCAGATGCTTCTCCGTTACGCCGAGCTTCTCGCCGAAGATGGATTTTCGCCACAAGGGGTGCTTGGTCGCTTGAAGCAAATGATGGCAAGAATGTCCCGTTACCTGGAACCAGATGCCTCGGTGTTCCGTCTGGAGTTGTTGCACACGCAGGAACTGGAACCCTATTTAGTTCGCCTGCAACACTTCTATCAAGAGGAGTATGAACAGGGCGGGTATCAATTCATGCCAGGAAGGATCCTTAATCTCAATGGAAAACATTCCACCGAGATGGAAGAAGGTCGCCAATTTAAGTAAAGAAAAATCCCGCAGTTTAATCTACGGGATTTTTAATTAAAGATATTGATTGTCTGTATTTAGGGCTTGATTATGGTATCCTTGGCAATCACGACCACGCCTGAATCGCTAATGGTGAATAGCTTGGCGTCGCGTTCCTTGTTGTAGCCAATCTCGTAGCCCGGAGGGATTTTGACGCCCTTTTCAATGATGGCATTGCGGATTTTTGCACCCTGGCCCACGATGACATCGGGGAAGAGGATGGATTCTTCGATAAAGGAATCCTTTTCGCAACGGACGCCTGGGCTGAGAACGGAGCGGACTACGGTGGATGCATTCAAAACGCACCCTGCAGAAATTACTGAGTTTACCACGGATCCCTTGACATTCTCGGGAGAATTTTCGCACACAAACTTTGCTGGAGGCTGATTCCAGTTCAAGGTGCGAATGGGCCAGTGACGGTTGTAAAGATCAAAGGCTGTTTCGTCGGCGCAAAGGTCCAAGTTCGCGTCGTAGAGGGCATCGAGGGTACCGACATCGCGCCAATAACCTTTTGTCCGATGAGACTCTCCACGAATGATATTGGTATTAAAATCGTACACATATACAGGATAGTCAGGATACAAAAGAGGGATGATATCCTTTCCAAAGTCGAAGGAGCCTTCGCGCTTGGATGCGGCCATTAATTCCCGGACCAGGAATTTGGAATTAAAGATGTAGTTGCCCATGGAGGCAAGGCACCAGCCGGGGCGGTCGGGCATTTCTTTGGGCTGCTTGGGCTTTTCCTCAAATCCGACCATGCGTCCATCCGAGTCGACTTCGATGATTCCAAAGTCAAAGGCTTCGCTTACGGGAACTGGGATCGCGGCGATGGTTAGCAGAGCGGCCTTAGTCAAGTGGTATTCGATCATCTGGTTCACATCCATTTTGTAGATGTGGTCTCCACCAAAAACGGCAACCAGATCGGGGCGTTCATCGGTGATCAGGTTGACATTCTGGAAAATGGCGTCAGCAGTGCCCCGGTACCATTCTTGGCCGGTCCGCATCTGGGCGGGAACAAGATCGACATATTGGTCGAGCGAACGATTGAGCGCCCAGGCGGCGCTCACATGTTTGTTCAATGAATCGGACTTGAATTGTGTCAGAA
The DNA here is from genome assembly GCA_903876665.1 of uncultured Fibrobacterota bacterium. Taxonomy (GTDB): domain Bacteria; phylum Fibrobacterota; class Fibrobacteria; order Fibrobacterales; family Fibrobacteraceae; genus CAIRAY01. The sequence goes on from CAIRAY010000124.1 coordinate 24,363, forward strand.
TCTTGATTTTAAAAATGCCGGAGTTGATGAAGTTGTTTAGGACAAAGTCGATGATGCGGTAGGTGCCACCATAATGAACCGCTGGTTTTGCGCGATCCTGCGTTAAAGGTTGCAGGCGGTTCCCCTGCCCACCGGCCATAATCATCGCCAGTGTCTTTGTCCCATGCGTCAGAAAGCTCAATGTGTACCCCATAGTTGCAAATGATTTCGATGAAAATAATGTAGCCAAAAAACAAGAAATCCGCACCACCCAAAATGAGAATCTGGGATAGTACGGATCAAGGATTAAAATGTGTTGGAGAAATTACCTTCTGCCGTACCCCGTAAGAATGCTGACGACTGAGCCATAAGCCATATTGGACTGGGCGAGGAAGGAGGCCGCTGCCTGCTGTTGGATCTGCAGGGAGGCGTAGCGTGAGGTTTCTTCCGCCTGGTCAACCCCGACCAAGGAAGAGGATGCGGCCTGGTAGTTGTTTTGTTTGTTTTCCAGGCCTGTGCGGGCTCCGCTGATAACGGACAAATTTGTGGAGATGCGGGAAAGATTACGCCGCACCCGGATCATCCCCGAATCCTCCTCTTCCAAGGTGGCGTAGGTGGCGAGGGCGGCCGCTTGTCCGGTTGTAGCATCTGCCCAGGTGGCTTGAACGGAGGTGGATACGATGTTGAGCCCACTGAATGTATCGCTTCCCGTAGTGCCGTCTTTGCTAACTCGTGTATCCAGGATTTGGTAGTTGAAAGTGTCGTTGACTTGTTCTCCGACCTGTACCGAGGAACCTGCGCCTGCCACATTGTTGACTTTAGCGTTGGCATCGTAGGCTCCGTTCAAGAGCAGTGCGCCTTCATAGCGGGTGGTATTGACCACAGTCGAGATTGCGTCGCGCAGGTTGTCGTATTGCTGTCCCAGAGTGCTTCGAGTTGCTGCATCTGTCTCTTGGGAGGCCTCTTTTGCTAAATCGGACATCTGTGTCATTAAATCCGAAATGGAAGTGAGCCCATCCTCTGCAGTTTTGAGCCGGCTGATATGATTTTCTAGGGATTTTGCAGCAGTTCCCGAGGACTCCGCAAGTGAGTTCAGCTCCTTGGCCCTAAAATAGGAGCCGACGTCATCCGAAGGCCGGTTAATCCTAAGACCGCTGGCGATGCGCTCCAAAGACGTTGACATGGCGCTGTTGTAAGTTTTGATGATGCTCGACAGAGCAAATGTGCCAGGGGCTACCTGGGCGGAGATTCCATTCATTTTGACCTTCCCGTTCCATGGGTTGTTTATCCATAGAGAGGTCAAAAGGGCTCGTCACAATATGTCGTAGCTGTCTTCCCACGGCTACGACTGCGACTTGACCAATGATCCTCTCCGATCACAAGGGTGTTAGTTCTCCAAATTCGGCTTCCCGACCAAAGATGGATAACCCTCATTAATAGTATCGGAATAAATTCCGAAAACTTTAGGAGAAAAGGAAAATAAAAATGGAAGATGCTCCAACAACTCAAGAGGCTTGTGGAAAGGCCTTGTAGCGGATGCCACATGTTTTGGCTTGGGGGTGGCATCCGAATTTTTCCAGGCGGATGTCCAGCGAAGCCATTTGAGGAAAACGGGAAAAGGAAGCGTTTGCTATTGCGACAACGAGTGCCTCAACGAGGTGGAATTGCCCTTGTTGGGCAACCTCAATGGCTAGATTTGCGAGAGATATATAATTTAGCGAATCACTGAGAAGGTCGGAACGTGCTGCTTTTTGGATGTCGAGGGTCGCTTGAAGATTCAGGATGATTTGCTGGGGCTCACTGCGCTCGTGGGGCAGGTCTCCGATAATGCAAACCACACCAAGACCCTCGACAAATAGGTCCGCGAGGGCTTGGGTTGGCATAGTAATGGACTTACCAGGTAAAGAGAACGATGGAGCCACCAATGCAGCTTGCTGTAAGAAGCAACATCAAGGTACGACCCGTGGAATAGCTGTCCATGACGGTTTTATTTTTGGCAAGCAAAGGTTCCAAGGTGTACAGGGGACCATCAATGTCATCAATCTGTCGCTGACTAGCTAGCGTCATTGCGCGTTCGCAAGTAGCGGGATCTGAATCGCTAGTGCACCTGGCAATGATCATATTCTTGTGTTCCTTGATTTGCGTGGCAGTTGCGTCATAAGCTTTTTTAGAATCGGCGAAGCCCATGTGCTGAAGCGCTGCGCCAGCACCCGCAGCTACGGCTGCGGCGACTAGGCCCCATGCGCCCCATTTCCGGTACTCGTCGGAACGGCCAAATTTCGCATCAATGTCTTCTGTGGCTGCTTCTGCAGATTCTTCGCGGTCTGCCTCTTCCGAGTCCGCCTCTTCGGCTACATCAGGAGTTTCCGTTGCATCGGCTTCCACTGCGGGGGTTGTTGCTGGCGCCTCTTCTTCCTCGGCAGGCTCCTCGCTCACCGCGGCGGGTGCTGGTGCTGGTTTTGGCATGGCAACGGGTGGTGGTGGTGCAATGGGCTTGGGTGCAACTACGGGTGCCACAACGGGAATTGGCGCAGGTGGAGGAGTAACGACAAAGGTAATGAGAAGTGCCTTGGTTTTGCTTTGGACATTCGCATCAAATTCGTTGCGGGCTGGTCCCGTCATTTTTGCAAGGCGTGCGTCAAAGTCAGCACCCTTGGCAATCAGGGCGGGCGTTGCATCGCTAGATGCATAGATTCCTGGGCTAGAAAGGACGAGAGGGGTTTGATCGAGGTAGAAGGCAACGCTTTGGAATACGGGGGTTTTGCCGGCATCATTGGGCAACGCCCAAACCCGCAATACGGCCTGAATCTGGTCTTTTCTCTGCACCAATTGGCCCTGGTCCAGTGAGCCAAGGTCAAATGACGCTGTGTAAGTAAAGGAGACTTCTGGGGCGGTATGTTTGACGGACAGTTCGAAAGTTTTTTTGGCTTTGTTGAAGCGTCCGAGCTGAATGGATGTCGATGGAATATAGACATGCTTCAAATCAAACAAGGTTCCTTCCAAGGCTTCATCGATTTGCTTCAGCAAGGAACGGAAGTCTTCCGTGGCCTTGTCTGCAACGGTTTGCTGGCGAGCCTGTTCCGTATCGCGTTCTTTCTGCCAGACCCCTGTGCGGTTCTGGTATTCAGGAGCGCCTTCGTCTGCACCCTGGGCTGGGCTCTGAGGGAAAAGAGCCATTTGCTTTTGGATCAGGGCTCCGGATTCCTTGGGCCATTCATCCATTTGGGATTGAACGGAAGAGCGTAGGGATTGCAGTCCCTTGGAATCGTTTTTCTTGGAAAGCTCGAGAAACTTGAGTTTCAGGGCTTGGGCGGGATTTTCGATGTCCTTCTTTTCGGTGAGGAGTTCGCCCACATCGACGGTAAGGCCTGGCTGGGGTTTGAGAACGCGGATCTTGGTATAAAAGCCTGGCTTGGCCAAGGTGATGACAACCGCGCGGGTCCCCAGGGCTGTTATTTTGGAGGGGGTACGGCCTTTGGCTTCGTCATTGAGGGTGATTTCGGCACCGGCAGGTTGTGAGGTCACGTTAAAATAGGAGACCCGTTCGATGGATGGCTTGAGCTCCACCATCTTGCCGTCGATGCTCACAAAAACAGGAGACTCTCCCTCGACATAGGCAAATTTTCCATCGAAGTAAACCCGGTCGATGTCCTGGTCTGGTTTGGCGCTAATGGTCAAATAGAATTTGGTTTTCAGCACGTCGGAGTAGGGCTTGTCGGCGATGGAGAATTTTCCAAGTTTGGCTTTGCCTGCCGTCGTCAGCTTGCCTTGGTAAAGGCCATAGGCCGTGGCTGCGTCATCGAAGGGGTCTTCAAATTTTTGGCGGACGTAGAACCGACCGTCCTGGATCGCATTGGGATTTGCTTTTTTCAGTTCATCATTGAATTCCGCTGCGATGTAGTCATCGGGTGCTCCGATCTCTTCGCCTTCGAATTTGGCGATGGTAAAGTTATCTGCGAACGCAAAGGAAGTGAGGAGGACTAAGCCTAACCCAAGGAAAAACCGGAAACGATTCATCAGCGAAGCTCCATAGAAAATGAAAGACGTTGCTTAATATACAAATTTGAGGCAATTGGGGAGCAAAACATGGATCAAGTATTTTGCCCTTGTGGAATACTCAAATAGGTTAAATTTAAGCCAATGATTAGATTCTTAATAATTGCGATCCTTTTCGGGATTGTCTTGTGTCAGTCTGCCGAAGTATCGACTTTGCGGTTCCAACGTGCCCACGAGCTTACTGAAAAAGGATTGCTAGAAGATGCTTTGCAGGAATATCGTGCTCTTCTGCTCGATGATCCTGACAACGCCCAGGCATATTTTGAAGCAGGACAAGTCCGCGTTTTGCAGAAAAAATGGAACGCCGCCATTCGCAATTTCGAAATGAGCCTGCAAAAGAATCCCAGTCATTGGGATGCCGCGGCGGGAATCGCAGAGTCCTACGATCAACTGGGACAGCGGGATAAAGCCATCGCTTCATGGCGCAAAGTTGCGGATAAGGGACCGGCATCATTCCGGGCCCACGCCACTGCGCGCATCGAGGCCATTCTCAAGCAAGAGAAGAAAGAGCCTATGGCTGGCGGAGCCAGCAATGGAAAGAGCGCAAAACCACCCGAATCCAAGGATTCCCCCAAAGCCAATCAAGCGGAGCCTTCCAAGGGTTCCGGGCGTTACGATTCCCCGGATTTCATTCAGGGCATCGCGGATTACCAGGCGGGCAAATGGGCCAAATCACTGGATTCCTGGCGTAAAGTACTGGCCGCCGAACCCACGAATCCCGGTGCGTTTTATTATGCAGGCGTTTGCCGCTACAACTTGAGCCAGCTGGACAAGGCCGAATTCAATCTCACCAAGTCTTTTGCCTACCCCGACAAAGGTTATAATGCGCACTACTATTTGGCTCGGATCTACGAAAAACAAAAACACCCCGCCAAGGCCCGTCAACAATACGAATCCTACCTTGCCAAAACCTCCAGCCCGGAAGGTCGCAAGGACGTGGAAAAAAGATTGGCATTGCTTCCTGCGCCTGTCGGGAGCACCGGGACTAGTAGTGCTGGAGCTTCCATATCTTCTTCTTTCAGTGCAACTTCATCCGCATCATCCGATTCCTCTGCAGCCAAAGTGGTTCCTCCCAAGCCAAATCCTGAAAAGGTGGTCATGCTCGACATTGGCGTCCCCTTTGCCATAGCCAGTCTTTCGGGTCCCGGAGCCGCTGAAATGGAAAAAGCCCTGAAGTCGGCTCAAGTCAAGGATTTTAGCGGTGCCATGGATATTCTCAAACAAATCCGGTTGGATTTTCCGGGCGTGCCCAACGCGCTTGCGGCGGGTTACAATTTGGTTGCGCTCTACGATTACCTCGGCCTCTCGGATAATATGAGAGTGCTCAGTTCCACGCTTCTGCGCGAGGTGGATGTGCCCGAACCCTATTTGAGCGGTTTGCGTGGCCTTTTGGCTCGTTCCCTTAAGGGCTTGGGGGAATTGCCTGCAGCTCGTTCGGTACTGGATTCGGTGGTTCCGGATTTGGCGCTTGGCCCCACCACAGCCCAAAAACTTTTGCTGGAAACCCAACTCGCCGAAATGCAAAAATCCGAGAAGGAAGTTCCCGCCCTGCTGGAGAAGGCGATTGCCAACGAAAAGGACCCGTTGAAGCGGGCCGATCTGCGCTTGCGCCTGGGGCAGATGCTTCTACGTCAAGGAATGCAGGTTAATGCCGAAAAGGTTTTCAATGAATTGCTCTCCTCCTGTTCTCCATATACTACGGAGCAATGCCGCAAAGCTTTGCTTGCCGTTGCTGATATGCAATATCAGAATAAGGCCTGGGACAAGGCCATTTCTCAGTACAAAAAATCCGTTGAAGGGTACCCTCACCCGGAAGATTCCCCTTGGGGCCTTTACCAGATTGGAAATGCATATCGACAGATGAAAAAATGGGCGGAGTCCGTTGCCGCATACGAGTCATTGATTCAAAAGTACCCCGAATCCTACTGGGCCGAACAAGCCAAATGGAATCGCGAAGATGTGATCTGGCGAGGGCAAAACGCCCAGCTGCTCAAGGGGAATTGAAACTTGGCAAATCAAACCGAAACCATCGAAGCGCTAACAAGCCACTTGCAGGGCCAGCTGGCCTTGTTCCAGCTGATTGCTGAACACCAAGTCCGTTTGCTTCCCATGCTCGACACCTGTAACGAGATTGGCCCCGTTTTGGATGTTCTAGGACAAAAAAACTCCTTGCTCGATCAAGTCCGCGCCAACAACCAGAGTGGGGTAGCCGTTCTGGACGAGTGGCGAAAAATCAAAGCCAATGCCCCTGCCGATGCGGTTCTCCGGGTTGAAACCATGCTCACGCAAATGGAGCGGATGGCCCAGGATCTTCGCAAACAGGATGAGGAAATGGTACACCGTTTTGAAAAATGGGGTGGCCCCACAAAACCAGTGGATCGGCAGGAGCATTCCCGCAATATGTTGAATGCATTCCGTGCCCTGAGGTGATTCCATGATGGGGAAACTCGATCCCTCCAATTTGCCTCCGGATTTTTCTTCCGTGATGGATTGGTTCAGCAGTACCGTCGGGCGGCTGGAGTCTGCTTATCAGGAACTCGGAAATCAATTTCAGACCGTGAACCGTGAGCTGGACGACACCAACCGTCGCCTGGAATATCAACAGCGGCAATTGAATGCGTTGCTTGAATCGATGAGCCCGGGTGTGGTCATGGTGGATCAGGAGTTGCGAATCACCGTTTTCAATCGCTCCGCCGAAAGACTTTTGGGGATTCAGGAGCGAGATTGTCTTGGTCGTCAACTATCCGATGTTTTTCCTCCGGGTAGTGGGGTAGGGCTTAGCCTCCTTGATGCGCTGAACCAGGATGCACTTGGGGGACAGACCGAGCGCACTTTGCATTTGTCCGGAGCCAATGTTCCCGTGGCCGTGACGGGGAATAAAGTGATTGATTCCGAGGGGAATTTTTTGGGAGCGATGGAATCTTTCACTGACTTATCCGAATTGAAGCGCCTGCAGGCCGAGATGCAGCAAGACCGGGTGTTGCGCGCTCTTGGTGAAATGGCGGCTACTGTTGCCCACGAAATCCGTAACCCCCTCGGCGGAATCGGAGGCTACGCAGGCCTACTCGCTCGTGGGTTTCCTCCGGAAGATCCCAAACGGAAGCTTTTGGATAAAATCATCCAAGGGGTTTCGAGTCTGAATAAAATTGTATCGAACCTTCTCGTATACACCCGGCGCACCACCTTGCAAAAAACGCAAGTGGATGTGGTGGAATGGTTTGACTCCGTGCTCTCCCACGCAGAAATTGAAATCGAAAAAGAGGCACGCCAAATTGAGATCGTGCGGGAGTTTCCAGCGGAACCCGTGCTGGTCGAGATGGATCCGGAACGGTTCCAGCAAGTGGCACTGAATCTGCTCTTCAATGCGATTCAGGCGATTGAAGGAGAAGGCCAGATTTATTGCAGTATCCGCTCGGAACTGAAAAATGTCATCCTCGAAATTCGGGATAGTGGCAAAGGAATTTCTGCAACGGAGATTGCCCAAATATTCACCCCGTTTTTTACCACCAAAGAACAGGGAACCGGTCTCGGGCTCGCGATTGTCCGGAAAATCGTGGAGTTGCACGAAGGGGAGATCACGGTAGAAAGCGAAGTTGGCAAGGGAACCTGCTTTCGGATTAGTCTCAGGATTTCCTAGTTATCGGTTATATTTACCCCAATGGCAAAGATTCTTGTAACCGACGATGAACAGATCATGCGTGAACTGGTGGTGGACACCGTCACTCTTCTTGGACACCAATGTACCAGCTACCGCGACCCTTTGGCGGCTCTGGACCAAATCGAAGAGGACGATCCGGATCTGGTGATTTCTGACTTCAAAATGCCCGGAATGAATGGGCTTGAATTTTTGAAGCAGATCCAGAAACGACGCCCGGGGCAGTCCTTTTTAATGATGACAGCGTTTGGCACTATTGAGATGGCGGTCGAAGCCATCAAATGCGGGGCTGACAACTTTATTGAAAAGCCTTTCCAGCCCGAAATCCTGGAACACCAGGTTCGCCTGGTCCTAGAGTCCCAGCGGATGCGAAAGGAAAACAAATCCCTGCGCCAACAGCTGAGTGGCAAAAATTTTGTGGGTCAGGGTTCCGTTTTCAAGAAGCTTAAGCACTTCGTTGAAGAGGTCGCGCCCACCAATGCAACCGTCCTGATCACCGGAGAAAGTGGTGTCGGTAAAGAAGTCCTTGCCCGGGCGGTCCATTTCCAGAGCAATCGAGCAGGTGGCCCATTTGTCAAGGTGAACTGCGCGGCCATGCCCGAAAGCCTAATCGAAAGCGAACTTTTTGGACATGAAAAAGGCTCATTCACCGGAGCCATCAAAACCCGCAAAGGCAAATTCGAGCAGGCTCATTTTGGAACCTTGCTTCTTGACGAAGTGGGCGAAATGCCACTGAGTGCGCAAAGTAAATTGCTCCGCGTTCTGCAGGAGCGCGAAGTGGTGCGCGTCGGGGCCGATGAGGAAATCAAGGTCGACGTTCGGGTCATTTGCACCACCAACCGCGATTTGAGGAAGGAAGTGGAGGCCGGTCGTTTTCGGGAAGATTTATTTTACCGGCTTAGCGTGGTTCCGGTTCAAATTTCGTCTCTGCGGGAACGGCGGGAGGACATTCCCGGCCTGGTCCTTTACTTCATTGACAAGATCAATGGTGACAATGGCTATGCGGTTCACGGGATTGAGCCAGAGGCCCTGTCCATGCTAGAGCGTTATAATTGGCCCGGAAACATTCGCCAGTTGGAGAACGCCATGGAGCGGGCCATGGTGTTTTGCAAATCCGGCGTAATCGGGGTGGATAATTTTGAGCTTCCCGGAATGACTCCTCTTAAAGCCTCTGGATCTTCTGAAGGGGAGGTGGTGCTGCACGCTGGGATGACCGTAGCGCAGGCCGAGCAGGCCCTGATTTTAAAAACCCTGGGGGAGTGCAAGGGTAATCGCACCCGGGCTTCCGAAATGCTCGACATCAGCATACGGACGCTTCGAAACAAACTTCACGAGTATGGTTATGCCGACGGAAAAGACTCCCCCGAATAAACCTCCCTACGATTTTCGCAAACTTCGCCGACTGTTGATCTTACTCCAGTTTGGAATAGGAATGGTAGTTTTTTGGCTTATTTGGTACGGAACAAATACCCTTCGGTAGCGTATATTCAGATTGGGCGGTCACTTTGGATAAAAAAATTGATTTGCCCTATTGATTTTATTATATGAATTGTTATTATGCGCCTTGAATGTTGAACCCTAATGAGGAGGCTGCAGGTGAATAAAAAATTATCCTTTGGCCGTCGTCCCAAGTCTGAAGAATTTGATGATCTTCCTCCGGAACCCAATGCAGATGTTCCGGAAGAAGTTTTTGACGAACTTGAAGACGGGGAAGACGAAGATGAAGAGGTTGACTTTGATCGACCTTCCTTCAAGCGTGACCAAATTTGGAACGACTACGCTGAGGACCTGGACTACGACCAGTAGTCCAAGCCTCTCTCCGAGGTTGACTGGCTGTCGCAAGCTTATTGCTTGCGCGGGCCTTTTGGCGTTGCTTGGTTGTGCCGGGAGTAAGCATGAAGGGCAAGCGGAGTCGCTGGTCCAGCGTCTTCCCATGGTGCTTGATTTGGCGGATTCCTCAGCTCCGGCCCAGCGAGCTTCTGCGCTCCAATATCATTCCGGGCTTCAGGCCATCGAAAACCACGATTGGCTCGAAGCTCAGTATTATTTGGACCTGGCCCTGACCGAGTTGGTTTCGGAAATGAATGACTCTCCTTCGGGGGCGGATTCCCTGAAGCTCCACAGCATGACCTTGACCATAATGGCTGCTTTGGAGCAAGTATATCCACATTTATCCGAGCTAGGCGCCACGGAGCCTGACTTTGCCGGTCTTGAAGATATCGCGCCCTCCGAGGAAATCGATGAGGGGCTGGACAATGTTCCTCTGGACAGCGCCAACCTGACTGCCCTGGGGCACTTCCTCGATACCCTCGATCTCACTCAGTTCAGTTTGCCTGTGGTTTTAAATGAACGTGTGCTACGAGAAATCGTTTTTATGACCAAAGGGGTTCCCTCTTTTACGAGCGGTTCTCTTTCGCGCAAGAGCCTTTTTGAAAATATGATCCTGTCGAAATTGCGCGCACGCAACATGCCAGAGGATCTCATCTACTTGTCTTTCGTGGAGTCTGGCTTTAAAACCAAAGCATACTCCCGCGCCAAGGCCAGTGGCCTGTGGCAGTTCATTCCGGGAACAGGCAAACGGTATGGGCTGAAGGTTGACTTCTGGGTGGACATGCGCCGCAACCCGGAATTGGCCACGGACGCCGCTTTGGATTACTTGGAAGATCTGCATCGGGAATTTGGCGATTGGCTTCTGGCCATGGCTGCATACAATTGTGGGGAAGGGCGTGTTCGGCGTCTTCTGCGTGAGAATGGGGGTGGAGATTATTGGAGCTTGAAGCTTCCCCGCGAAACCATGCATTATGTCCCGCGCATTCTTGCGACTTCCATCATTGGCCATAAGCCCCAAGCATACGGATTCACCCCGGAAGTCCTTACCGACATCCCCTTTGATACGGCTACGGTAACCGAATGTGTTCCCCTTGACAAAGTGGCTGAGGCGACTGGGGCTTCGCTCAATACCATCCGTGACCTTAATATGGAACTCAACCGTTGGAGCACTCCACCGGACCAGCGCAATTATACCTTGCGCCTTCCTGTTGGGACCCGTGACCGATTTTTCGAAGCCTACGAGGCCATGGACAAATCCAAATTTTCCCGGTGGCACCAGCACCGTGTGCGTTCGGGTGAAAATATCGGAAAAATTGCCCGCTCCTACGGACTGAGCGCCGCCGAATTGCGGGATGTCAACGGACTCAAGAACAATCGCCTTCGCGTGGGCCAAACTCTTTTGATTCCCATGCCTTCCGGAGCTCAGCCTCCGGCCTCCAATGATGGCGAAGAACAAACCGTGCGGACCTCATCTCCCAAGGGTGGACAATACAAGGTTCGCAAGGGTGACAATTTGGCAACTATCGCTCGCCGTTTCGGGGTTTCTACAGGTGATATCAAAGCATGGAATAATTTGAAGAATGAAAAGCTCAGCATCGGCGCTGTGCTGAAAGTCGTTGCACCCAAGAAGGCTGCTTCCGCTTCGAGTTCGCCCAAGCCCGGAAATGCGACATACACGGTCAAGTCTGGAGACACCTACTACAATATCTCCCAGACTCTAGGAGTTTCGATCAATGATTTGATGGAATTGAATGAAGCGAAGGGCGCCAAGCTTTATCTCGGTCAAGTCCTGCGTTTGCCTGCAGATGCCAAGTCCGAGCCCGATGCAAAATCCTCCAAGGATGAACCCGAAGTCAAGGTCGCCAAAGCCAATACAACCAAGAACACTCCTGAGGCTGGGTCAAACCTTGCATGGTATGTGGTCCGGCCCGGTGACAATCTCCTGGCAATCGCCCGTAGGCACCAAATCCCGGTCACCGATCTTTTACGTTATAATAATATGGATTCCAAGGATAACCTGAAAGCCGGGCAAAAGTTGCGGGTTCGCCAGGAGAAGCGGAGTTCCGGTGCATTTCACAATGTCCAAAAAGGGGACACCCTCTGGGATATCTCGCGTCGCTATGGAGTGACCATTCAGCAAATCATGGACTGGAACTCTCTTTCCGATGGAAGAGTTAAGCCGGGCAGTCGTTTAAAGGTTGGTATTTAAGCATGTCCAGATTGGGAAAGATTGTTTGGTTCTTCGTTGCGTTCTGGGGAATTATTTGCTTAACAGTCATTGCTGTGACCCTCTCCGCCCTTCTTCCTTCTGCTCCCCTGGGAGAAGCCTCTCCGCTTGGACTGGTGACTATCGAAGGGGAATTGTTTGACGGTGGGCCAGTTATCGAGCAAATGAGAATTTTACGTGACGATGTCGGTGTTAAGGGCATTGTGATCCGGGTCGAGTCTCCGGGAGGCTCCGTTGCAGCGGCCCAGGAGATTTTCCAGGAGCTGGAAGCCATGCGTGCCGATTCGTTTCCGGTGGTGGCCTCTTATGGGAATATTGCCGCCTCGGGCGGGTTTTACGCAACTTTGCCGGCGGAACGGATTTTTGCGAACTCGGGTAGTTTGACCGGAAGCATCGGAGTGATCACCCAGTTCATGCACGGGGAAAAATTGATGGAAAAGCTTGGAATTGAGGCGACCTCAGTAACAAGTGGCTTGATGAAAGATGCCGGAAGTCCCTACCGCACACCAAGTCCCCAGGATCTCCAATATTTTCAGAATGTTGTAGATGACACATATCTTCAATTTTTAGAAGCCGTATCAACTTGGAGAAAAATCCCCATCGACAGCTTGAAGCCCTTGGCGGACGGCCGGGTATTCACGGGTCGCATGGCCCAAAAAGCGGGTCTGGTGGATTCCTTGGGCAGCATGCAAAGCGCTGTGGCCTGGCTTTCCACCCGTTGTGGCCTCGATGAAGTTCCCAAGTCCCTGGAAACCAGCGTTCCGCCCAAGGCCTTTTTTGAAGAGCTGATGCAAGGGGTCCAAACGGCCATTCCCCCCAGTGTGCGGAATCGTGCCAAGGTCCTCTGGATGACTCCCTGATTTTGTATCTTGGTGGGCGTGATTTCCTTATCCCATCTCCGCTTGTTTTTGTTTGCCGTTCCCATGGCCTGGTCTTTTGTGGTCCAAGAGGATCGGCCGGACCGACTTTTGTTGGAAGACCGGGTGGTGTCTGTTCAATCGCAGAGCTGTGGCACACGCGTTCTTCTGATTCCTGAACAATCCACGAACCTGGCCAAGGGCAACCAGTCTGCTGTACCCTACCGCTCCTACACGGTAGCGCTTCCATCTCTCAGCTCCGTTCCCGTGGTGCAAATTGAAGACTTGCAGATGGAGCCATTTGTGGGGGAGCTTGCCTCCAATGAAAATTGCACCGAGCAGGGTGCGTCCAAACTGCCAACTGCAGGCCCTACGGGCGTTGTGACTACTCGCACAGTGATCCGTGATGGACTACCCCGTGCGACCATTTACATCCCTCTCGCACAAGGCTCCTTTCTTCGCAAGGCCTTTCGCCTCCGGGTTAGCTGGACGGGGCAAATGGGCGCAGGCCATGGGGCTCTTCTGGGCAAGCGCGCCTTAGCCCAGGTGGTCAATCCAAAATCAGCCCGTCTTTTTGCGGTTCCCGTGCAAAAGCGCGCCCTTCGCCGTGTCGCAGGCGATTTGCCCTCCGCAATAGAATGGATGGCGCAAATTCCTATTGGCGACCGGGATCACGCCTCCCAAAAAGAAGACGGTATGTACGCGTTGACTTTCAGTCAACTGCAAGATGCGCTGCAGGGGACTTCTTTGGAAAACTCCTTGGCTGGAATCTCCGTTTCGAAATTGGTTATCGCGGGGGGAACCGGGGACACCCTTCCCGAAACTCCCGCGACAAAAATCCCCGGACTAGGTCCTCTGGAGCAACAGCCAATTCTTGTCTTTGATCATTCCGGATCGGGTGACCTGAGTCCAAATGGAATCTGGGACGAAGGCGATACCCTGGTGTTTTACGGGAGCGGAACTTCCCTGTGGAAGCGAATGGACCTTGAGGATCCATCCCTTTCCGTTGCAGGCATGGAATACTATTTCTCCTCGAACCCGTACTCCTTCCAGAGGTATGTTTACTTTGGCGTTTTACCTACTGGTGCCTCGGGCAAACGCTTGCCAACCCTCCCCAAACGCACTGGCGGGACAAACACCACCCAGCTTGACCGATATATCCGGGCCGAAAAGGACTTGCTATTGCGGGATTCCTATTTTGGAATTCTGTCCGATGGCTGGGAAGAGAATACAGGCCGTGAGTGGTTTTGGATTTGGGCGAGCACCATGTCGGATTCCCTTCGGGTTGAGAATGGCGATTTGGGGCTTCCTCAAGTTTCCACGCTCCCCAATATGGTGGGAAGCCAGGCCAAGGTTGCGGTCGGTTTTTTCCCGCATCGGAGCATTTATAAAAGTCTTCCCGACGATCCTGCTGCCACCAGGCTCCAAGCCGGGGACATGGCTATTTCGGCGGACCTGAATATGGATAATCGCTATTCCACCATCTGTTTTCGCATGGATGTAAATGGAGATTCGGCGGTTAGCCTGGGGATTCGCCAGCCGGGAGGTCAGTTTTTGGGTTCTCTGCAAGGGATTCAGAGTTCCGGAAACCGATTTGCCATGACCATTTACCCCAACGGAAGGCAGTTCGACCGGTTTGATGGATTTTCCTTGGCCTACCCGGCGACCATAACCTGGCGTGACACCGCCGAATCCTGGCTTCCGGGCTCCCTGTCCGGAGTTCGTCAATTTACCGTAGCCAAAGCCCCTACGAATCTATGGGCCCTCAAGCTCGCCAAGGAAACTCCCGTTGGATTGACACAAGTTTCTTTGGGCGGGTTTACGGATTCAATTTCAGCTGCAACGGATGTCAGGTATCATCTATTCAAATGGGGAACATGGCAGACGGTCAGTGCGATTGAGCCTTGGGTTGTTTCTTCCCAAGGTGTCGAAGAAGATATTTCCAGTCTGAGCGGGAACAAGGATTATGTGATGATTTGTCCTCGATCCTTGCTGAGCACTGCCCACGAATTGCAGGATTTCCGGGCTGGAGAAAAAGTGACGAGTCCAGTGCAGACATCTCTGATCGATTTGCCATCCATCACCCAGCAGTTCGGTGGGGGAGTGACAAGTCCCACAGCGATTCGCGATTTTCTGCGCTATGCCCGGGATCAGTGGTCGAACCTCAAGTATGTGCTGCTTGTGGGGAACGGTCATGCCGATTACCGCCGGATCCGCTCCACCAGTCCTGAGCTCATGGTCCCGACCTTTGAAAAAGAAGAAATGGGAACCGATGACTACTACGCCATACTGGATTCCGGCGAGGCCATTTTCACCACGAGCTATGATTATGACTTGGCGGTGGGGAGGCTTCCTGTTTCAACCCCTGCGGATTTGTCCGCCTACATTTCCAAGGCAAAAGAGTACGAGGATTTGACTCAGGCGGATCTGGGCAACTGGAGAAACACCTTGGTGCTCAGCGCAGATGATGCTTACCAGGCGGACCATTACGACGGGGCGGGTCACGCCAAGGAAATGGAGAATCAGGCCAACATGGTTCGTGCCGCAGCCCTCGCGGACAGCTTTGAAATCGACATGCATAAAATTTATCTGCACGCCTATCCGCTGGACGCCGCCAAGCAAAAGCCCGAGGCCGCGCGGGACTTGATTGCTCGCATGAACCAGGGGAATTTATTCACCTATTATTTTGGACATGGCTCTTCAGTGGCCTGGGCCGACGAGGGACTTCTGGGTTTATCCGCTATTCCGGAGCTGTACAATTCCGGTAGGTATTTTGTGTTAGGTTCTTTTGCGTGTACGGTGGGTCGCTTTGATATTCCTAGCGTACCGAGTCTCTCTCAGTTATTCCTGAACGCCACAGAGCGCGGAGCCATTGCCTCCATCGGAGCCATGAGGGAATCGTTTCCTGGTTCCAATGCAACGCTTGCGGGCAAGATTTTGTTGAATGGGTTGGGGGGGGCGTCCACTTTGGGCGAAGCCTTCTATCGGGCGAAGGGTGAGGGAATGCTTGAGGTGGATTATGGAGCGTCTCTACGGTACAATAGCCAAAAGTATGTTTTGCTTGGAGAACCTGCGCTCAAGCTACCACAGCCAGTGGCGAAGATAACCCTGAACCAGGAGGTCGATACCTTGCAAGCACTGCAGAATGTCCGCCTCTCCGGAAAAGTGACGGGTGGAGAATCCGCAGGAAATATTTTCCTCCAGGTGCTCGAAGGTCAGCAGAATCGCGATGTCATCCAGCAAATTCCGGATCGTGATCCTGATATTCTTGCTGTTTCTTATCAGGGAGGCCTCATATATTCCGAGGTGGTTCCTTATAAGGATGGACGTTTTTCCACCCAATTCGTATCTCCCCGGAAAATCAATTTTGGTGATACAGCCGCCCAAATCCGTCTTTGGTCCTGGTCCCAGGGAAGTGGCAAGCTTGGGCGAGGCCTGGTATCTGGCATTCAGATTCACGGCACCTCCTCCTACAAAGATAGTATTCACGATATAGATCCTCCGAGTATCGCGTTTCGCCCCTGTGGGCTTCCTGATAGTTTGGCCAGGTCCTACTCCGTGGGCAAGGTGTTGCGCCTGGAATCTCCGGCTTGCCTGGATGTGCTGATTCTGGATTCCACGGGTCTGGATATGCGAGAAGACCCCGATGAAGGAATTAGCTTTGAGCTGGTGGGCCAGAAGGACCCCTGGCACCCCTGGCCCTTCCTGGAGCAATCGGGAAAACGAGTGCTGGCCCGCATGGATTTTAGTGCCAAATATGCCCCTGGTTTATATAGGCTCAAGGTCCGTGCCCTCGATATTTTGGGCAATGTGGGCACAGCGGAACTTCAGATCGAACTGACGGCCGGTCTAAAGACCGCTTTGCAGTCCATTTACAATGCGCCCAACCCGATGGGAAAATCGGGCACAACTTTCTACTTTAGGAACCTCGCGGAAAATCATCGAACCCAGGTTTCGATTGAAATTTTTGGTTCGGATGGCCGTGTGGTGCAAGTGATTCGCGATGTCCAGTCGGGAGTGACCCGTTGGAACGGCAAGGATCACCGGGGAAGAACACTCGCAAACGGTCTGTACCACTATGTATTGACTTGCACGGTGTTCCCGGAAGATGAGTCCGGAAAGATTCGTCGGTTCCGCGCGAAGCAGAAACTGGTTATTTCGAGGTGATATTGTAATGGATTTGCGTACTCGTAGTGGATTGATCCAGCGGATTGCAGAAGGCGTCATTCGATTCCGGTTGCCTCTGCTCATTGTTTCTTTGGGGCTGTGGTTGCTATTTGCCGCGGCCTGGCGGGAATCTGTCGGTGTTCTTTTGGCCCAGGCCGAGCGGAACGGGACGATCCTTGCATCTCTCCTGAAAGGTGAGGTCGGGAATCTTTTGGATTGGGTCCGCTTTGGTTTCGCAGTTGCCTTGCTTTTTTTATTCCGTTCCAGGCTCATTGGCTGGAAGGCGGGGCTCTCCACCTTGTATTTCCTGGGCGCAGTGGTTTTGGGTTGCTGGCTTCTGGATGGGTCCGAGCCGATTCTCCCCGTCATTCTTGGAGCGATTTCTCTCACATTGGTCACCTTATTTTTCTTTGGAAAAAGTGCCTGGTTGATCGGTGCTTTGCCTTATGCTTTGGCGATTTATGCATTGGAAAGCTGGATCCCGGGCATTATTCAGAGACGAGGAATGGGGTGGCAAGTTGTGCTGGCCTTGGCTTCGGCGGACTTATTTTTGCAGTTGCTGAGTATTCGAGTTCACATGAAGGCCGGGCACGTGAAGTCGGGTAGCGTGGTTCATGGAGTCATCTCTGTGTTCCCCGGAGTGGTGGGGACAGCTATTTTGCTCTTCGTTGTCGATGTCGGTTGTTTCTTTTTGGGAATGCCGACCTTGCAGGGGGGAACGATTTTGGACTCCCTTTTGGTCTACTTGGCCTACATGGTCGTCGTGATCGGGGTGGCTCCGGCTCTTTTTTCCCTCAGCCCCTTTGGTCGGATAAAATCCAAGTCCAGATCGGTATCAAGGCCTTGATTTTTTTATAAACTTCTAAACAAGAATCACATCACATAAAAGGGATAAATATGGCTCGCAAGAAAATCGCACTCGTAGGCGCTGGTCAAATTGGTGGAACAATGGCTTTGGTGCTCGCACAGAAGCAACTGGGCGACGTGGTTCTGATCGATATCGCCGAAGGCGTTCCCCAAGGCAAGTCCTTGGACATCATGGAAGGTCGTTTGGTCCTAGGATCCTCCTGCATCGTGGAAGGCTCCAATGATTATGCAGCCCTCAAGGGTTCTGATGTTGTGATCGTGACCGCCGGTCTTCCTCGCAAGCCAGGAATGTCCCGCGATGATCTCCTCGATGTCAACTTTGGCATCATTGAAAAAGTGGGCAAGGCCATCAAGGAACATGCTCCAAACGCATTCGTAATCGTGGTCACCAATCCTCTCGATGCCATGGTCTATGCCATGCAGAAAATTTCTGGCCTTCCTGCGAACAAGGTCGTTGGCATGGCCGGTGTCCTCGATTCCGCCCGCCTGGCTTGCTTTGTTGCCATGGAGCTCGATGTCTCCGCTGAAGATGTCCAGGCGATCGTCATGGGTGGTCATGGTGACACCATGGTCGGCCTGCACGACTTCTGCTCCGTCGGTGGCATTCCTCTTCCTCAGCTGATGGACAAGGCAACCTTCGACAAGCTGGCCAAGCGTACCGCCGGTGCCGGTGGCGAAATTGTTGCCCTGCTCAAGACCGGTTCCGCGTTCTACAGCCCAGGCGTTTCGGCCATCAAAATGGCAGAGGCCTTCCTGCTCGACAAAAAGTCCGTGGTGACCGTTGCTGCTTCCCTGAACGGCGAATACGGTGTAACCGGTGGTCTGTACTGTGGCGTGCCAGTCAAGCTCGGCGCAAACGGCGTCGAAAAGATTTTCCAGGTCAAGCTGAGTGCAGACGAACAGAAGGCATTTGACGTGTCTGTTGCTGCCGTCAAGGACTTGGTGGCCTGGGTAGATAAGAAGATGGCTTGATTTTCGGCTGCGTGCGCCCTGCCACGCATCCTCAAATCATTTTCGGCTGCGACCGCGCCCTGCCACGGATCCTCAAGCCTCAGCGTAGGAGAACTACGCTTTCGCTCTCGGATACGCGGCATTGCATCGGTCTCGCTCGAAAATCGGTCGTCTCGTAGGGCGAGTTCGGTCTTCGACCTGCTCGCGGGGGACAATGGGAATTCAAAACGCCTTGGTCTTTGGACTGGGGCTTTTTTTTTGTGGGGTCGGGTTTCGTAATTGCGAGGTCGGTCTTCGACCTGCTCGGGGCGGGGGAGGGGGGTGACAGATTTCTCCAATTTGAATCCTCCTTTCTAAAATCCTATATTTTACCTCATGACCGGGTACATTTCCGTCATTGGCCATCCATCTCCGGCACGCATTTTCTGCCTGCCGAACTCACTCGTTTTCAGTCCTGTTCCCTAATTCCAGGAGATCCGCATGAACCTTCGTGCCTTGTTTTTATTGCTGTGCGCTGGATTCGCCACGGCAGCGACGCCACCAAAAGTCGAACGCAAAACCACCGTTGCTGTCCTTGCCTTCACTGGCAGTTTCAAGCAGTTTTCTGCCGAGGAATTCACCGCGGTTACTAACCGCTTCGAGACGGAGCTGATGAAAACAGGAACCGTTCAGGTGCTTGAGCGTCGCAACATGGACGCCATTCTGCAGGAGCAGGGGTTCCAGCAGACAGGGGCTTGCACCAGCGAGTGCCAGGTGCAAGTGGGCCAATTGCTCGGCGTCGATCGCATTATCAGCGGCGATATTGGCAAAGTGGGTGACATGATCACCATGAACCTGAAGCTGGTCGATGTGGAGAATGGCGCCAATGTGATGAGCCATGCAATCGACATCAAGGGCGATCTGCAGACCGTGCTTCGCGGTGGTTGCTACGAGATGGCGCAAATCTTTTCGGGACTCAAAAAACCAGCCAATGACCATTCTGTGCTTACGGCCGAAAAGTCGAGCGTATGGCCCTGGGTCGTTGGGGGCGTGGCCATTGTTGCCGGTGCAATGACCACGGTGGTGATCCTGTCACAGGATAATTCCGGTTCAGCAAAAAATCCATACACAGTCGACACGGGGTTTTGAGATGAGAATGCAATTCAGTGCGTGGTTGTTTTGTGTATTGATGATGGCATTTATCGGTTGTTCCACGAAGAGCGCCAACGATCCGGGCCTGGTCGAAGTGACCACCAAGTACGGCATTTGGATCAAGCCGGTGGAGACTCCTTCTTTTGATTCCGTTGTGGTCAATCTTGAGATCGATGGCGTTGCGAGCAAAAGGGTATTTGATTCCGCAACCCGTGATGCGCAAGGCAAAATTCGCTATGACATTGTTGCGGACGAGACCAAAGTTGTGAAGGTGCATGCTGTGGTGTGGAATAAGGGCCGGGTGGAAGGTACCCAAGATGAGGTGTTCACCGCAGGGCAAGCACCCCAGATCCCCAATGTGGTCCTTGCACCAATTGTGGAGTTTGCGGATACGATTTTAAATTCGGCTAGCGGGGGTGGCGCTCATATTGCGGTTTCTGCAACTGTGCGGAGCTTGGCGAGCGAAGCCGTAGTAACTTCCCTTGCCTTCGATTGGCAGGCCGACGGAACTTGGGATACAACCCTTGTTGGGTCTTCCGTGAGCTTTGGACATCAATTCGGCTTGCCCGCCAATGCGTTCCAAAATTGTTTGGTGCAGATTACGGATGGACTAGGACGGCAGTTGGTTTATGGGTTTGTTGTCAAATCTACGGATCTTTTTATGGACGCCCGGGATTGGCAATTCTACAAAGTCGTGGTGATCGGCTCGCAGACCTGGATGGCGCAGAATTTGAATTACGCAGTTGTCAATGGCGCATGGTGGTGCTATGAAAATTCCGAAACAAACTGCGCCACATATGGTCGATTATACAACTATGCCACGGCTTTGACAGCTTGCCCCAGCGGTTGGCATTTGCCAGACACCACAGCGTGGAATACCCTAGAAGCCATGGCGGGTGGGTCCGCTTTTGCTGGAACCAAGCTCAAGGCACATAGCGTCTTTTGGAGCGTAAATTCAGGTACGGATGATTTCGGTTTTTCTGCCCTGCCCGGTGGTAACTCCGCCCAGGGTCCGCTGTACTCTTCTTATTTGTTCAACTATCTTGGTAGCTACGCGCACTTCTGGACCGGTACGATCTACGGAAGTTCTGGTGGCGCATGGTACAGGCTCATGGGCACTCGCAACGCGTCTGTGGTCTCGGACTACACCATCGATTACAGCAAGGCATATGGATTCTCAGTCCGGTGCTTAAAGGACTAGGTGAGCCTACGCGGGGGTGAATCAGAGATCGGTCCAGGACCTTTGCCAATAATTTCATCCGATTCGCACCAAACATGGGTCTCAAGCGTCTAAGCTCTAGGACCCTGTATCCCATCGACCTTGCTGTTTACAGCGATGACCGAATCTGGGAAAGCCAGAACCTGGACCATGTGGCCAAGGTTGCGCTTTCCAACCTCAAGTTAGCCCAGCAAAAAAATTTGGACGTGATCCAAATTCGCAAAATTCTCAGGAAGGAATGGCCCAGGCTGTCCGAACAGCGGCGGGGTAGGTATATTGTCGCGGCAATAAACTTTATTAAGGCCAAGTCCAAGTCCAAGATGCCCCCGGAAAATTACTCATCCCTGAGGTCCGATATGATTCAAGTGCACGGTATCAACCCTGATTCTCCCTGGCCCACGAGCTCCGCGAAGAACACCAGAAAGGCCTGAAGAAAGGCCTCGAGCAAGGAATTGGACAGGGCCTCCAGCGAGGAATCGACCTGAATAAAATCGAAGTCGTAAAGGGCCTGCTCGCAAAGGGCCTTGATTGGACCTTGATCACCGACATCACCCACCTGGATGAGTCAGGCTTCGATGCGCTCAAGAAAAAATACGAATCGGGGTCAGCGCAAGGCTAACGGCACGGGTCGGCTCATCGAGTCGTGGGCAAAGACTTCTCTTCTCGAAACCGTAGCATCAGCCAGGTGAGGGCAACGACAAGCGCAATGAATGAAGCCAGGTACACGCTACGCAGGCCCCAGCCATCCCAGATGATTCCGGTGGCGACTCCGCCTACCGCAGCAGCCATTCCGCCATAGAAGGATTGGGAGACAAATTGCAGGCGCTGCATTCCTTGGTCCCCGTACCGACGGCTCAGATATATGCCAATTCCACTCAGGGTTGCGCCAAAAAATAAGCCATGCAGAGTTTGGATTGCATACAAAGCGCCAAGCCCATCGACCAGGTAAAGCAGGCCCATGCGCGCTGTGCTGGTGGCTATTCCGGACAGGATGAGTCCCTTGACTCCAAAGCGTTTCAGAAAGTATATCGAAGCCCAGATCAGGGGCATTTCGCTAGTGGTGGCAATGGTCCAGGCTAGGCTGATTTGGGATTTGGTAGCTCCAATATCGTCGTGCATAAAGTTGGAGATGACCGAGGTCGCGCCGGTGATGGCCAGGTTCGCCAGGGCAATGCCCAAGATCAGGTTGCGGGTATTGGGTTCAAACAATTGAGAAAATATTTGGCGCAGGTTAACCGGGCCCTGGGATGGGGGCATTTGGGCGCCACTCTTTTTGGAAACTACTAGGGCGAGAATGGCAAAAATGGCAAAACCATAATACAGACCCTGGAATCCCAGACGGTCTGCAAAAATGGAGCTCAGCATGCAGGAAAAGGCAAAACCAAACGTGCCCATGGATCTTAAAATGAGGACCCAGTGGTCCCCGTGGGGCCGTGCCGAGGAAATGATGGTGATGCTTTGCAAGGTCGCGCCAATATTCATGGAGGCGATGATTCCAAAATAGGCAATTAAGGATGCCCAGTGTCCTTGAACCATGGGGAAGGCGACCAGGCTGAGTGCGAGTCCCAGATAGGCCCGCCGCAAAATCCGATCCGGATTCCGAACCAGGTGGCCAGCAAAAAGCAAAAGCCAGGGCAAGATGATTTGCGAAGAAGCTCCCAGAGCGACCGCAATCCCAATGGCATGCGCATTGTAGCGGTGGCCCAGCTCCAGTACCAAGGTGTGGTATTGATTGGATGCCATGGCGGCAAAGCCCAGGAAAATGGTCAGTGCAGGCAGGATTAAGACAGAGTGGTTCTTGATGCTTGGAATTGGGTCACTCATTTCCACGCTCCACCAGGGGATCGGGATATTGTGCCTCCTCAAATCCTTTGGCGCGCAGAATGCAGGCAGGGCAGGTTCCACAGGGGGGGAACTGTCCGTTGTAGCATGTGTGTGAGGAGGCCAAGGCTTGGTAGGCTCCCACTTCCCTTGCGAGCAGAATGCTTTCTTTTTTGGAGAGATGCATCAACGGGGTGTGGATGGTGAATTTTGCATCCATGCCCAGGGAAATGGATTGTTCCAAGGCCCGCATGGTATTGAGGCGGCAGTCGGGGTAGCCGGAATAGTCCGTCTGACAAACGCCAGTAACCAGATCAAAAATGTCGTTTTGCCAAGCGTAAGCGGCGGCAAGGGTCATAAAAACCAGGTTGCGTCCGGGAACAAAGGAATCCGGAAGGTTGCCCTTTCCGACGCCGATAATTTCTTGGTTGGCGTCGGTCAGGGAGTTTCCCCCGAGGGCGCTGAAGCTGTTGATGGGCAAAACCACCTGGGACACTTGCGCGAGCTCGCAAATGACGCGGGCGGCCTCAAGCTCAATCCGATGGCGCTGGCCATAATCAAAGGTGACTGCATGCACTTTTTCGAATTGCTGCTTGGCCCAATACAGGCAAGTGGTGGAGTCTTGGCCGCCAGAGAAAACCACAAGGCAGGATTTGGAAATCATAATGGTTGTCCCCGCAAAAAGAGCAGGCTAAAATTGGCTGACGACATGCAAGGAAAGGCGAATTTCTTTGGTTCCGATGATTCCAACGGCGCATTCACCCAACAGTTTCAGATAGGAGCGCAGGCCAATGGTGACACCTGGCAAAAGGTCGATCTTGAACTGGTCCACTGGGTGCCGGAGGCTTGTGGCGGTAGCCAGGCCGATTCGCAGGGCCACGGGGTCTGCAATGCGGAATTGCGGGTAGGTCCCAAGTTCCATAATGGCCCAGTTGCCTACGGTAACCGCTTCCAAAAATCCCAAGCGTGCTTCATAGGTGGAAGAAAATCGTTTGGAATAGGCCGCTCCTTGGGAGTAGGTGAGCATGACTCCACCACCCCGGCCATTGTTGATGCCGAGAATCACATCGGATTGAATGCTACTAAAGGCGTTTATGGCCACTTTGACTCCAAGATCGGCCATAAGAAATTGGCGGTCCCACTGGTTTTCGGTTTCGTAACTGAGCTTGGTTCCGACTTCCACGCGGTCATTGATTCCAAATTTCACCGTGCCGACAAAGTCGCCGTCTCCGACCCATTTGGTCTGGAATCCGCCAGAAAATTCCGCCTGGTCGGGAACCATTATTTCGGGGAATAGGTTGTACCGGGTGTCGTGGATGCTGGCCAAGGTCCATTCGCCCTGGGCAAAAACCGGGACAGCGAGGGCAAGAAGAAGGAGTAAATAATGCTTCACAGCATTAAAATTATTAAACTTTTGCCATGATTCCCTATCGATCCGTATTAAATGCCTTGCATGACTATGTTCCCGGAAAATCCATCGAAGAAATTCGGGAGCTCCATGGGCTCGCCCAAGTCATAAAGCTGGCCTCCAATGAGAACCCCCTAGGAGCATCGCCCAAAGCCCGCGAGGCCTATCTGCAAGCGGTTTCGGAGCTGCATTTGTATCCTCGGGGTGAATGTCCGCACCTACGCAATGCCCTGAGCGCACGTTTTGCCCTGCGACCAGAACAACTGATTCTTGGAAATGGGTCGGACGAAATTCTCGCATTTATTGCCTTGGCATATTTGGAACCGGGCACGGAAGCCCTTTCCTGCGCCCCCACGTTTTCCGTTTATGAGGCCGTCACCTTGGCCATGGGCGCTGCTTACCGCTCCATTCCCTTGCTGGATTGGAAATTTGACCTGGAAGCCTTGGCCGGTGCAGTAACTCCCCAAACCCGGGTCGTATTTGTCTGCAATCCCAATAATCCTACGGGGACATGGGTAGGGCGTGCGGGCTTGCTGGCCTTCCTTCGCGCAGTGCCTTCCAATGTCCTGGTGGTGGTGGATCAGGCCTACTCGGAATTTGCGGATGACTCGGACTATTCTGATCTTACCGTGGATTTGTCTGAATTCTCCAATTTGTTGCTCGTTAGGACCTTCTCCAAGGTGTGGGGCCTTGCCGGGCTACGCGTAGGCTATGCGATGGGCCAACCCGAAGTGGTTTCGAAGCTTTGGAAGGTCAAGCCACCCTTTGATGTCAATACAGCCGCCCAGGTTGCGGCAACGGCAGCTTTGGATGACCGGGAGCATCTTCAAAAGACCCTGCAATTGAATTCCCAGGGCAAGGCGCAGTTGCTACAGGGAATCCTTCCCCTTGGTTTGCAGGTTCTGCCGACCCAGGCCAACTTTTTAGCCATTCATGTGGGTCCCCGGGGTCCCGCCCTGGTGGCATGGCTCGAATCCAAGGGCATGATCATCCGGGGCCTGAAGAATTTTGGCATCCCCGAATGGATCCGCGTCACCGTTGGGCTCGAAGCAGAAAACCGCCGCTTCTTGGAGCTGCTCCTTGAAGCCCGCCAAAATGGTTTTATTTAGGTAATTCATTATGTCCCAAATCCAAAATTTACTGACCCTGGCCCTTCAGGCTACGACCATCGCCAAAGGCGAAATCATGTCGCACTACGGGCAGAATGTTTCCGTGGAGTGGAAGCCCGACAACACACCGGTCACCATTGCGGACCGCAATGCGGAGCAGGCCGTGCGGGACTTTTTTGCCAAAGAAACTCCCGGATTCGGGTTTATCGGGGAGGAATTCGGGCGGACCGACCCCCAGGCGGAGTACCAGTGGATCCTCGATCCCATCGATGGAACCAAATCCTTTGTGCGTGGGGTTCCTTTATTTGGGACAATTCTTGGCCTTTATCAGGCGGGAACGCCCTTGTTGGGCATCATTGCTCTGCCTGCGCTGAATTCCGTCCTACACGCCTCTCAAGGCGCAGGGGCTTGGGTGGACGGGGTTCGGGTCAATACATCTAAAGTATCTCGCCTGGAAGAATCTACCGTACTTTCCGGGACTATCAATACCATGGAGGCCCGTGGCTACGGCGAAGCCTTTGCGCGCGTGCGTAAATCAGCCCAGCTCTATCGTGGCTGGGGCGACTGTTATGGCTATTATTTGGTGGCCTGTGGCAGGGCTGAGGTGATGGTCGATCCAGTGGTTTCCATCTGGGACATCTCGGCCATGCCCGTGATTTTTGCCGAGGCCGGGGGCCAGTTTTCCGAGATTTCAGGCAACACCCGCTTGCTCGATGATTCCGGACATATTATAGCCGGACCGGAGGGTTACACGGGGGTGGCCACCAACGGAATCCTGCACTCGGCGGTGCTTTCCAAATTTTCTTGACAAATAAGCTTGCGTTTTTAGCGTTTGTTTGGGTATACTCAACCCATGGCATGGATAAAGCAGATTCGCGGGCCCTATATGTGTTACACGGTCGAGAAGGATTTCTTGACCTCCAACTTGATTGAGCAGAAGCCCTTTATTCTTCCCGATTTGCAAAAACCCGAGCACGACGTTGCCCTGGACATCCGCAAGTTGCGGGCCATCGATGTCCTTTCCCTCCGCTTTTTAGCCAACATGGATGAAATGCTCGAAAAGAAGGAACACCACCTGGTGCTGGTGGGTGGCGAACCCCAGATTTTGTCCCAGTTATTGGCTTTGCGCCCCATTCGGCATTTTCCAACCATGGCGGACTTTGAGCGGGAATTCCACGATTTGAACCCGGCCTTGGTGAAGTCCATTTTGCAATTGGCTCAAGGGGGCGTGGGGTTCAAAATGCTCCAGCTGCAATGTCCTCTTTGTCATTTCCAGGAAGTATCCGGATTTGTATTGGACGAAAGTAAATACAACCTGGTTTGGAGCCCTTCCGAAATTGTGCCCATCATGGTCCCGTCCATTCCCGAAGCCGAGCGGATTGATTTTTCCTGTTACCGGGTGGCGGTTTGTCCGTCGTGTTTTTTTGCCTCTTCCCGCCCAGATCATTTTGGCATTCGCTTTCCGGAAGGAGAAATTAAAAGTATCCTCAAGCCAGAGCAAATAACCAATTTGCACTTGGGGCAAACGCCTCGAAAAGCGATCGCTGCGGAATATCGGGAATCCTCCAAGGAATCCTTTTTTCACCCCCCACGGGACGCCGATGCGGGGTTTCTTTCCTGGAAGCTCCACGAGGCTTGTCAAAAGCAGATCAGCCAGGACCGGCGCTTTGTCGATGCCTTTGAAATTGTCCTCGCCAACTTCATGATGTGCAAATATGCTTCGAACGATCGCGTGATTGATGACCATTTGCATACTGCCCTGGCCTGGTTGAACAATGTGATGCAGAACCAGGACCAGTATTCGTCCCTGCGCTTGCAACAGGCTTACACCTTCTATGTCAGTGGATTGCTAGCGATCGACAAGGTTTCCGAAGCTCACACGGCCTTTCGGGATTTTGAACACAAATTCAAAGAGGACTCTAGCGCCGATTTTTGGTTGCAGAGGGCTGAGTCGCTTATTTCCGAAAGCTCCCGGAGCTAATCCTTCCTTCACTGTCCCATTCAAAAAGAATGGATCCGTCATATTCGGTATTCCAAACCTGGCTGTGCAGGCTGTCTAAGCGTTTTAGGATGGATGGGGAAGGGTGGCCGTAGCGGTTCTCCAGTCCGCAGCTGATGACTGCATGCGTTGCGGAGCACCTTGCTAAAAATTCGCGCGAAGAGGAGTTTTGGGATCCATGGTGCCCCAGTTTAATTACTGGAACGCGGAGGGGAATGTTTCTTTTGAGCAAGGCCGCTTCTTCGGCAACGCCCAAATCCGCCATGAATAGTGCGGCAGGGCCATGCGGGCCATCCAAGCGCATTACGGCAGAGACCCCGTTCCAGTCTTCACCTTGGATTTGGTCGGGCGAATGGATCCAATGGATTTTCCACGCACCAATGCCTTCGACCGCCATCCCTTCCCGTAGTGTGCGGATAGGAATTCCCCGTCGGGAAACTTCATCCAAAAAACGAACCCAGCCCGGTTTGTCGCAAAGGCGAATGGCTTCACCGATCCACAGGCTTTTTACCGGGAAGCTTTCTATTAATGACGTTGCTCCGCCATAATGATCCAAGTCGGGATGGGAAATGATTAACGCGTCAATTTGTCCTATTCCCATCTTCCGGCAGAAGGGTACCAAGGTTCGGCTCCCATATTTTCCACTAAACTGCCCATTCCCCGCATCGAGGAGGAGAGTTTTGCCACTCGGAAACCGCAACATGGTTGCATCCCCCTGGGCGGCATCCAAAAACCAAATCTGCAGAGGAGGGTGGATCATGGTGAATCCCCAGGCACACCAGGCGATGGCGGCGCACCAGGTCAATTTTTGGGGACGGGCCTGGGGAAGCCATGCGAGGCCACCTGCCAAAATCAAAATACATAGCCACAGAGGCCATGGCCCCATGGCGTAATTGGTCCCAGGCAGGGTTGAAAATATGTGCGTTACCTGAACCGAGGCCCCGACCAGGATGCTCGCTGCCTGTCCAAATCCCGTGGCAAGGGGCCCGCAGGCACAACTGAGCAAAAGCAATACGCCAGCCTCCATGGCAAATCCCATCAAGGGAATCACTAGCAAATTTCCCAC
This sequence comes from uncultured Fibrobacterota bacterium, assembly GCA_903876665.1. Lineage (GTDB taxonomy): Bacteria > Fibrobacterota > Fibrobacteria > Fibrobacterales > Fibrobacteraceae > CAIRAY01. The sequence goes on from CAIRAY010000124.1 coordinate 52,705, forward strand.
AAAAGATATGGGGGAGAAACTTTGAAAATGATAGACCAGAATAGGAAATGTCCCTAGGGTTGCACAAAAACAAATCCAGGTGGGCGATAGGATCCAATTATTGAGAAAAGGAAGAATCTTTGCACGTTTGCAGGGGTTAGAAGTCTGCCCGAGCAATATCCCCGCTGTAGCTCCGCAGGAAAGCTGAAACCCAATATCTTCAAGGCTTGCGGGGTCAAATAGCAAGATGGAAGTGCAGGCGACTCCCAGTGCATGCAGGGAGAGCGACGGTCGTTCCATCCAGGCAGCAATTTGTACCACCCCGAACATGAACACGGCTCGTTGGACTGAGGCCGATGAGCCCGTAATCGGGACAAAAATCATCAGCATGACTACGGTGAGCATGCGGGCATACTTGGGGGGAATCCGCAGGGCCGCCAGCATCATTTGCAAGAAGGAACTCAGAAACACAATGTGAAAGCCTGAAACCGTCAGAATATGGACCAGCCCAGTGGCCCGGAAATCCTGGCTGATGTCTTCATCCAAGCCCGATTTGTCGCCCACCAGCAAAGCCACCATTACGCCTCCCGTTTCGCGGAACATGTAGCGCTGACATACCACTCTCAGCCATTCGCGGATTTTAAATGCCAAGCGTTCCGTGTGAAAATGGGAGTGGTCCGGCAGCCAGGAAAGCAGCACGCCACTTGCCATGCAATCCTGTGAGATGAGCCAGCGCCGTTGATCAAAGGAACCTGGCACGGTCAAATTCCCCAGGGTATCCCATTTGACTCGCCATTCGCCTTGGTCGCCAGGTAGCGGGAGCTGGTCTCCAGTTTTAGTGCGAAGAAGAACGCGATGGCCATTTTCCAGTTCGATCTGGAGCCGAAATCCCTTTGCCGTGCGGATCACCGATTGAACCGAACCGGATCCCTTGCTTCCCAGGGCTGGAATTTTTTCCACCTCCGGAGTTTCAACCGCAAGCAAGCGTAAGGCAGCGAGCAAGGAAAATACCAAGAAAACCCGGCGAGGCTTCTGGGGAAGAGTGGTCGAGAGGATTAGCCAGAAAAGGACCAAAGGAGGAACCCACCAGGAGAATTCAGAAAACGAGCCCAGGGAAAAGGCCAGCACAACCGCCAAAGTGCTGATCCAACTTGGGCTGTTGTTAAGAATCTTGATTTTATGTAAATTCAATATGGTTTCACCAGAAAAAACTTGGGTATTCTGGTTAGACGATTTGGAGGTCAATCTGGTTCGTCATTTGGGAAAATATTTTGCAGGGGCGTTTTCGCTCCTTCTCGTGGGCTGTCTTTTTGACTCCGCCCCACCAGATCCCATCTCGCCCGGTGCAAATGGCGGGGATTACCGACTTTTTCCCAATGACTTGGGCAAAGCGGATTCGGCCGCCAAGTATTTTGCTCAAGGCGTTATTCTTCCCGGCCACCCGGGGGCATCTTATTCCCTGAGTTTTGTTGCGGGTGAGGGGAGCATTCCCAATCTGCGTTTGTACCGGTTGATTCCCAAGGGGGACCAATACATGTACACGACCGACCAGTTGATCGAGGGCAAGCTGTCCGAGGGGCAGTGGCGCTACGACTTCAACGCCAATTTCTCGAGCCAAATCGATTGGCTAACCATTCTGGAACAAAAAGGCAAGCGCTACGAAACCCCTCTGACAAATTTGCATTTTGCGGGTTGGGGATCCAACTCATCCCATATTTCTTTGAACCTTTGGATTACCGGAAAGTATGTTCCCCCTGCGGGTGGTGAAACTCCCCAAGAATTGGCGAAGCTGATTCTGGCTGGCTACCGGACAGCCTATGGTCCGGCGGGAATTACTGTTGACACGGTCTATCTTCAATATGCGTCCAGCCACCGGCTATCAGGCAAATCTTTTCCTGATTCCTTGCCGATCGTAGCAGAAGATATTGAATCCCGCTTTGACAGCTTGGGCAATGGCCTGGCGCATCCCTATTCCGAGGCTTTGGACCTCGTGTTGATTTTCGGGTTCCAGGAGGAGGGGATGTTAGGATTATCGCCCCTGTTTGGGAAAAATTTGGAGGCCGGGGAGGCGGGTGTTGTCTTGCTTTCCACGCACCGCTCAAGCGCCGGACTGCAAGACTTTACCGCAGTGGGGTCCGAGGTCATGGTGGCGACAGCGGTACATGAAACAGGTCATTTTTTTGGCCTGCGACACACAACGGTTACCCAGCGAGACATGATGGCTTCCGGTGACTTTTCTGCAGAAGAGGATGGCATTGGCGACACTCCCTGGTGTCCGGGCCTTGCGTATCTGGTGGGAACTCGGGATATTCCCGTGAGCTCGAAATTTCTGTCCCGCAAATTTATTGCAGGCCTTGCAGCCTACCAATGTCCCGATGCCGAAAACCCCATGTTCCCCTATTCCACAGACGTGATCATGGGTGCATTTACCGAAGGGCAAGGCGCCATTCTGGCCAAGAATCTATCCATTTTTCCGCATTGATATTGTCGATGTCTCCAACCAAATCCTGTCATCCTTGGTTGTCTTGTCATCCCCCGAAGGGGGAACACCGGCGCTGGTTGCAGAATTTTTTCGGGCAGGGTGCGGTGATGCCCGTTCCGGGCATGACAAAAGTAGAGTTCATGGCAGGAAGGGCGGATATTGCTTGTCATCCCCCGAACTCCACAAAGTGGACATGTGTCCGTAACGGGCAAAGCCCGAACGGTCCCACCGAGGGATCACCGGCGCTGGTTGCAGAATTTTTTCGGGCAGGGTGCGGTGATGCCCGTTCCGGGCATGACTCTCATAGCGGGCATGACTCTCATAGCGGGCATGACTCTCATAGCGGGCATGACAAATGAACCCATTTTTAGTTGTTTAGGACAATAACCTGATGTCTCCTGTCGTTATACCCGCACAAATGTTGGTTTTTGTTTTGCAGTCAGGCAATGCCTGGGATGCCGAGCTGCTCACGGTGCTCGAAAAGACCTGGGGCCCCTTGCGTCACAAGGGCGATTGGCATCCCTTCGATCAAACCAACTACTACCAAGCCGAGATGGGGGCCAATCTCCATAGGGCTGTGGCTTCTTTCGATTGTCTAATCGATCCCTCCCGGATTGCCGCCGAAAAGCTTCGGAGCATTGCGGTGGAAGGAATCTGGACCGGGGAGGCTGGTGGCCGAAAATTCAATTTTGACATCGGCTATATGGATCCCGATAAGGTCGTTCTTCCCTCCTGCAAACAGGGACCCTGGAAGGTATACTGGGGCGAAGGAATTTGGCTGGACATCGTGATGCACTATGCTAAAGGCCACTTCGACGGGTCGCCCTGGTCCTTTGAAGACTTTGTGCGCAATCCCTACCAACGCGACCTGTTGCTGATCCGCGAAAAGTACAAGAAGTCGCTCAAGGCCAAGGACTCTAGTTCCCCAGGCGTCCAACAATGATGTTGGCTTGGAATCCGGTCCAGAAAATCATGCGCTGGGATCCTTGGATAATTTCTTGACTCTGCCAGTCACCAATGGGCTTGGCCATGATCGCCTGTTTTGAATCACGCTGAAGCATGTTTGCTGACATACCCGCCGAAAAGCCGATGTGCCGGGTGATGTTGTATCCGACTTCCAATTTGACTCGGTGCAAACTGTTGAAGTCCATGTTGCGTACTAGGCTGTCGGGATTGTGAGGACGGGCTTCCTTGTCCCACTGGATGGGGATGGAGTCCCATTTTTGGATGAAGTGACTCGATGCGTCGAGGGACACCCAAAGGGGCCCTTGCATCCCAAAGCGGGTGCCAATGCCATAACCGGTTCCAATGGTTTCTGGGTTCCAGTTGTCCTGGCTCCACTCAAATACGTTGTAGAAAACCGGGGAACCACTAAAGATGCTCAGCCGGCGCCAGCGCATCTCATCCACGGAAACCTTGAATCCGTAAATTCCTTTGGCGGAGTAGCTGAAGAAGCCAATGGGTGCCTTGGCGTCTCCCGAAACATTGATAAAGCCAACTTGGGTGTGCGATGCTTTGGATGTATTCACAAATCCGACTTGCACACCGTTTTTGTTGGATCCGCTGACATTGACCAAGCCTGCCTGCAGGCCATGCAGGTCTTTGGCAACATTTACCATTCCGGCCTGCACACCATGTAGGTTCTTGGAAATATTGACATAGCCGGCCTGCACCCCATTAATGTTGTGTGCATAGTTGACCGTGGCTGAAACTTGCACGCCATTGGAGGAATCTCCCGCAATGGTCCCGAGCAGTGCAAGTTGCAATCCATCAAATCCGCGATTGGCATAATTGAGTCCTAAAAACGAAAATTGATAGCCCTGGATTCCTTGGTCCGCTTCGTTTAACAGCATGGACATTTGGGTTCCGTGTATGCTGGTATCGGCCTTGGCCCGGAGAATATCCCATTGGAAAATTGTGGGCTTTTTGGCGATGTCAGCCCGCCAGTCTTTCTTTTCCGAACACTCGCCACAGGTTCCCCGGGACCGGGTTTGTTGCATAGAAACGGTGCTGAAATTTTTGGTGGTCAATGATACTCGGCCTCCGGTGGGCAAGGTCACTTTGGCTTCGGAAAGGGTCTGAATTTCTACGCGGACCAAGTAGGTTCCGGGAGAAAGCCCGAGCTCAATGTCCCGTCCCAAGGGCTTGTGAAGCTCGGCTACGAGTTGTCCTTGCTGGTCGCGGATATAAAAACGACCTTGTAAGTCCTTATTGAGAAGAATTGCCGAGCCAATACCACGCAGGTCAGTCATCACAACGTCCCCCGATCCGCTCAGGTTGAGATCGCGGGAAGGGTGTTGCATGCCTCCTATGGTCGCTTCTGTGCTATTTGTCGTCTCCTGAAAGGCAAACTGGTATGCCTCGCCCAAGGTGACCTTCTTGTCCCCGTTAAGGTCTGCAGCGCCACGCAGGCCCGTCACAAAGGCATGGGTAAAAAACGAGGCCCTTAGAGCGTCGCTTTCTTGGGAAACTTCGTCTTCGGTGCTTGAGGTCAGGAAGGCGGTTCCCTTCATGTTGGAGGATTCATCCACCAAAAATGCCGGCCGGCGCTGGCCACCTTTGGCCCGCACAATGGCGCCCGATCCACAGGCATCCAAAATGGTGATGCGCACATCCGCGGGAAGAGCCTCAATGCGGGTTCGCAGTTCCTTCCAAGTTACCGTGTTATTCCCGAGAAGGAGCCCTTGTTCATCGGCATGACCGGAATAGTAAACCATGACTTCCTTGCGGTCGGCTTTGGGGGCTCTTTGGAGAAGGACTGTGATTTGGTCCAAGCCCTTTCTCAGGGAATTCGGACTGGGATCCTCCACAAGGACCTGATTTTCTTTAGCCACTCCGCCCATGTCCTCAAATACCCGCATCATGGATTTGGCATCGGAGGCGGCATAACGAAGCGTGGGGCGCCCTGACCCCCCTTCATTGGAGGAGGTCAACAGAAGGAAACGTTGGATGTTTTCTGCATGCGCCTGGGTCAGGCAGAAGGTTCCCAAAAGAATCATGAGCTTGATTGCATTCATAAGATCCTCACTTGCGGATGACGATCCGAGTTTGTTGAAAGTGCGCATCGAGAGGTAGGCTTGTGGGTGGTTCGGAATTTCCAGAAAGGGTTTCTAGAATAGTTACCAGAGAATCCACGGAAAAGGGCTCAGTCGAGGTGATCAGCCAAAAGGCTTCGAAGTAAGGTGCGCGGTCCAGCTCGTAAGCGAAAGGAAGGAAACCGGTTAGGCCCGGTTCGGTCTTGGCTGCAGCAGTTCCCGCCTCGGGAAAGTGTGTGGTCCACTGGCCCCGGCCATCCAGGGAAATGATGGAGGCAAAGCATTTTTTGGAAACCTGATAATGGATTTGGATCAGATCCCCATTGTTCAGTTTGGCACCTTCAAGAATATGGGCTATCGTATCTCCTGTTTTTAGGAACAGTTGGATGTGATCCTGGAGGCCTTTGATACGAATATCACTTGGGTTTTGAATTCCTGCCACTTCGATATTCTGCGGAAGGATATCCCGATTGGACAAAAAGTATGCAACAGAAAGGGAAAGGATCAAAACCGCTGTCAGGGCTACGCGGAAGGGAAGAGTCACCAGGAATCCTGGGCGGGTATTGACTGCGCTGGACCGGGCCGTAGCGAGGGCCTGCAGACGTTTGGCGGTCTGCGTTGGATCCAAGCGGCCTAACAAGGCAACGTTATCCGCAAGCAATGCGTCTAGGTTGGCTTGGACCTCGGGGTGGGTGTGGGCCGCTTTATTTATTTGGGCAAGCTCATCAGCTGGGAGTTCTCCGAGAAGATAGCGCTCCAGTTTCCAGTCGGGTATTCCGCTTGTGCTGCTCATGTTTCCTCCAACAAATTCAGCGTGGACCTCAAGGCGCGGATCCGTTTGCGTACACCCGAAACCGACATCTTGACTTCCCGCGCCACCTCTTCGAGGGTCATCCCGTCGTGCAAATGCAAAACGGCGATGGTGCGCGTGGACTCAGGATGCTTCCCGAACAGGCGATCGAGGACACTACGGGCTTCGAGGCGGGCGTAGTCGTCATCGAGGGATGCGATGCGCGAGATCAGGTCGTTCCCATCAGGTTCGCCCCGTCGCTTGCGATCGCGGATCCGGTTCAGGCAGAGTCGAGTGGCCATATTCCAGAGCAGGCTCGAGGGATACTCGTCGGTGAGCCTGGTTTGGTGCTCCAGCAGCTTCAAAAACACCTCCTGGGAGATGTCCTCGGCTTCGGCTGGGTCACGCAAAAGTTGCACGCACCTGCGGGTAACCATGGGTCCATATTTCCGGAACAAAACTTCCACGTCCATTGACATACCCTTGTAACACCCGACTTGTGGGAAAGTGTCACCAGAATTTAGAAAGAATGGGATTGGGTCCTTCGGTGTGTCACCCCGGCCTCCTGGAGGTAAATTCCGACGGGGATCTGGGGCAATGCTACATGGCTTTGATCCCTTGTAATTTCCGAGTCCAACACCTACATTCTCTTCGCAATTCGCCATGACGGTAAGGAGATAGATGTAATGAAAACCAAAATATTGAATTTGTTTGCACTTACCGCTGTCTTTTCCTTGCTGGGCTGTGGCACCGAGGTAAACCCGGTTGTAGACCCGTCGAGTTCGTCGGACGCTGATTATTCGAGTGAATCTCCCTCCTCCAGCTCCTCATTCACAGAGGTTGTGGTTTCGAGTTCATCGGAGGTGGCATCGTCATCGAGCCTGGTCCCGTCGAGCTCGTCGGTTGTTGTGTCGTCGAGCGTTGTTCCGTCGAGTTCATCCATCGCAGAGTCTTCAAGCATTGCGCCTTCATCCAGTGTTGCTGTCTCATCTTCATCCTCGTTGCCGATTCCAGGTACTCCGGGTGCGGATCTTGTTTACGGTGGCCAGACATATAAAACCGTCATTATGGGTACCCAAACCTGGATGGCCGAGAACTTGAATTTTTCGACTGCTACGGGCTCGTGGTGCTATGGCGAACTCGCCACCAATTGCACAACATACGGCAGGCTGTACAACTATGCAACCGCTTTGACCGTTTGCCCCAGTGGCTGGCATTTGCCAGACACTACCGCTTGGCATACTCTGGAAGCCACAGTGGGCGGAAGTGCCACGGCAGGGACCAAGCTCAAAGCCAATAGCGCCTTGTGGCGAACAAATACGGGAACGGATAATTTCGGATTTTCCGCCTTGCCCGGTGGCTACTACACATACCTCGGCTCGAACTTCTACAATATTGGCGGTTTCGGTTACTGGTGGACGGCCACGCCCCGTGGCAGCTTCATCTACTATCGGTTCATGGAGTTCGATGGGGCGTATGTGGCCGACCTATACGACATGAGTCAGGCCACCGGCTTATCCGTGCGCTGCTTGAAGGATTAAGTGCGCAGGGATCTGGGATGAAGCGGCCTCAGTAACCACCGGCAAAAATCTTTGCCGCCCCGGGTACAAAACCATGCCGGCCATCGTCCAACCTTTTCGTAAGGGCGTTCCTTGCGGCACCTTCGGAAGTCGTGGCGCTGAAATTTGTGGGAATTGGGGCAAAAAAAACTAAAAGGCCTTGCCGATAGGGAATGTTGTTTAGGTTTTTGAGGGTGATGGGGGTCACGCGACTTTTGAATTCAAAATATGTCTAGCCGATTCATTCCAATGTAAAGTAATTTTTACTGTAAGGATTGTGGGATTCCGGCTTGGGGCCGGGATCTCCTCGTTTTACGTTAGGGTTTGGGGGATATATGAGACTAGGGAAATTCAATCGCGTTCTCATGCTACTTTGTGTGGCGATGTTTGTTGTACCGAGCTGGGCGCTTGTGCTGCCTCCGTCGCCGATGTCGGGCACAGAAGCGGGTTTAAACAAACTATTAGAATACCAAATATTTGGTGCCGATAAAATAACGGCAGGCCATGATTTAGAGCTTTCCAACCCCAAAGGGTATTTTGGATCGAACAAGCAAATTGTTGCCGTAGGAGGCAATTGGAAAATTTCTCCCACGACTCTGATTGGCTCCGATGGGGGGGGTGCCATTGTTGCTGCGGACTTTGATGGGAATGGTGTTCTCACCTTTAACGGAAAAGTGATTGTTAATGGCTCTATGATGTTAATAAATCAAAATACTTTCAAGGATACATTAGCGACATGGAGTGCTCCATCAGGGGGGACATTGACTGAACCACCAAAAGGGATTTATAGTAAATCAAGTTGGCCTGACCACTTCACCAGTATGTGGCAGTCTTTACAGGTGCCATCTTTGGATTGGACGCAATGCCATGCGGATGATCCATCCTATCCCATAAATTCGAATATCAATGTTTCTACCCCAAATGCTGTTGCATTGCTAGATGCCTCACAGATTATTGCAGACACAGTGGTGGATTATTGTCTTAATAATGTGACCGGAAACCAAAACGGCTATAAAGTTTTAGTAAAACATCAGCCCTATCAGATTGTGAGGGTTTTTGTCAATGGGGATTTTTCCTTCCATAACGACAATGTGTTTGGGGTAACCACCGATGGAGTCAGCATAATCTCCAAGGACGATTACAAAGGTTCACTTCTTGTTTATGTGAATGGAACATTTACCGGAAGTGGTGATCGTCATACTTTGATGGGCTCATTTATGCATCCGAAGCCCTTGGCGCTATGGCAAGGAACGAGTCTTACCGGACAGTTGATCGCTCAAGAAATCACGGTCCAGAACACCTTAAATGGAGCAAATTTCAAATATGTTCCTTTCAATCCTCCTCAATTACAGCCAACTATCAGTTATAATGGTGGAGTTCAGCTTACTGAAAATGATGCAACTACCCGAACACTTATCGTTTCCTTGGATAAGCCGGCAATTGTTCCGGTAAGCGTGGATTATTCCTTTTTGTTTGAAGGGGTTGCTCCTTTGGCCAGTGCTGCTGATTTCGATAGCATTGGCTTGACAGGTAAATTGAACTGGGCAGTGGGGCAAACTACTGCATTCATAAAGCTAAAGGTGAAAAATGATCCTGACAAAGAAGGAACAGAAAATTTAAAGTTAACTCTAAGTAATATTGATGGAGCAGTTTTCCCTGGTGGGGCTACTTCCGTTTCCGTTTTGATGTCAATCCTAGATAACGATGACAACCTCGCGCCCACATCCCAAAACGGCTCAGTCATTGTCACGGAAGACCTCCCATTCGCATTCAAAGCGGGGGATTTTATTTTTAACGATGCCCTTCCTGGAAACATCACGTTCGTATCCTTGACCGTTGCCACTCCACCAGCTCTCGGAACTTTGTTCATCGATAACGGAAACGGACTCTATGATTCAGGTGTTGATTTTGTGGTAACCGCAAATTCAAGCCTGGCGGTTGCGGATATTCCCAAACTCATGTATCTGACTCCTTCAAATGGAAATACCGCAACGTCATTTTCATTCAAAGTTTCTGATGGTCTTTTGGAGTCGGTTTCTTCCTACACCATGGCCATTACTGTCACTGCCGTTGCTGATACCCCCTCCATCTCCGCCATTGCGAATCAAACAATCCTAGAAGATCAGCCCACTACAGCACTCGCATTCACCATTGGTGATGGCGATGGCCTTGCTTCTGCCACACTGAGCGTAAGCTCCAACAACCTCACCCTGATCCCCTTGGCAAACATCCATCTAGATACCCTCACCCCCACAAGCCTTACCGTCACTCTGACTCCAGCAACGCACCGAAATGGTGGACCGGTAACCATAAAGGTAATCCATTCCGATGGAGGACTTGCCGACACCGCCATTTTCACCGTCAGCATCACCCCCGTCAATGATGCTCCAAGCTTTACCAAGGGCGCAAACGACACGGTCAATGAAAATGCAGGTCCCCAAACAAGAAACTGGAATTCCGTCCGGTCGGCCGGCCCATACGAAACTCAGACTCTTTCCTTCCTACCAACCAACAACAACAACGCCCTCTTTAGCACACAACCTGCCGTGAGCTCAGCTGGCGTTTTGACCTACACTCCCGCAGCGAATAAGTCGGGTGTCGCAACCGTAACCATCAAAATCAAGGACAGTGGCCTTACTGCAAATGGTGGGGTGGACACAAGCGCCACCCAAACCTTCACCATCACTGTGGTTGGTGTGAACGGCGTTCCAAGCTTCACCGTGGGTGCGGATCAATCGGTAAATGAGGATGCTGGACTGCAAACCGTAAATGGTTGGGTTCCTACCTTTAGCGCAGGTGCTGGTGAGACCTCCCAGACGGTCTCTTTCACGGCAACGGCAGCCGATCCATCCTTGTTCTCTGGTGTCCCTTTGATTAGCCCCAGTGGTGTATTGACCTACACTCCGGCCGCCAATGCTTTCGGCACCACCAATGTCACCGTATTTATCAAAGATGATGGCGGAACAGCAAATGGTGGCGTGGACCAGAGTGCCACGAAGAATTTCACCATCACAGTGAAACCGGTTAACGATGCTCCGAGCTACACTTCGGGAAGCAATGTCACTGTCCCAGAAGATACTGCCGCAACTTATAGCAAGGCCTGGGCTTCGACTCTTTCCATGGGGCCTGCAAACGAGGTGCTACAGACGGATACCTTCAAGGTAACCAACAATGCGAGTACACTATTCAGCACACAACCCTCTATCAGCGCAGCCGGGCTATTGACTTTCAAGCCGGCCCTCAACGCTAACGGGGTGGCCACGGTTACGGTTCGCTTCAAGGATAGCGGTGGAACCTTAAACGGGGGTGTGGATTCTGTGGGTGCCCGGACTTTCACCATCAACATAACCCCTGTCAATGATGCTCCGGTGGCAGTAAATGACAATGCCCCTACCGCACAGGATGTTGCCAAGGCGTTTTCCCAAGCGACTCTCGTGGCAAATGACACGGATGTGGACGGGGATATCCCCGTTTTTGCCTCGCTGGTTTCTATTTCGGATAGCAATGGTGTATCTTCGATCGTGGGTTCCAATGTGGTATTCACCCCGGTGGCACTATTTTCCGGGGTTGCGAAATTTCAATATGTAGTTAGTGATGGACATGGAGGTTTGGATACGGGATCCGTCTATGTTAGTGTCGCCTATACCAACACCCCCCCAACCCTTGGTGCCATTGTCAACGATACCATCAACCAGGGAGTCCAACTTTCTGTTGCGGGTACCGGTGCCGATACAGATGCAGGAGATATTCTCACCTATTCTCTGGTTACCGCCCCGACAGCGATGGCCATTAACGCTTCCACGGGTTTGATCACTTGGACTCCAACCAATGCTGATGTCCAGGTCGCAGCCTACACCGTTACGGTGCATGTGAAGGACAAGTTCAACGCATCCCCCGCAGATCGAACATTTACCGTCACTGTCAATAATGTGAATGACGCCCCCGTGCTTGCAACCATTTTGGCCAAGACCATTGAAGAGGATTCCTTATTTACCGTCACGGCCTCGGCGACTGATGCGGATCTGATTGTTCCCACAGTCACGGAAGTGTTGACCTACAGCCTCGTCTCGCCTCCCACAAACATGACCATCAATGCAACTACCGGAGTAATTTCTTGGACTCCAACCAACGCCCAGGTCGGAGTACATTCCATCTCTGTGGTGGTTCGGGATGCAGGGACTCCAATTCTGAGGGACACCGTGGTGTTCACCCTCACGGTCACCAATGTCAATGATGCCCCAACCCTGGCCACCATCGCTGACAAAATCACCTTTGAAGATGCGCTCTTTACAGTTACTGCCCTTGGCTCGGATGTGGATCTTGGTGACACCAAGACCTACAGCTTGCCCATCAAGCCTGCTGGCATGGCGATTGACCCCTCCACTGGCGTGATCACCTGGACCTCCGTGAATGCGGATGTGGATCCGACCCCCTACGCCGTGACTGTGCGGGTTACGGATTCGGGGGACAAGTATGCTGAGACATCTTTTACTGTAGAAGTCAGAAATGTAAATGATGCCCCTGTGTTTGGGGTGGTTGCAGATGATTCCACCGCGCAAGATGACTATTATTCTCTCCAGCTCATCGCCAATGATGTGGACCAAGCAGTCAATTCAAATGAAGCCCTTGATTTTGTGCTTCTTTCTGGACCAACCGGCCTGGTGATGGATGCCTCTGGTAAACTCACTTGGACTCCTGGTTCCAGCGATGTGGGGACCCATGTGATCAAGGTCATGGTCGCGGATTTTGCTGGCCTCTCCGACACCGTCACCTTCAATCTGACCGTCACGAATGTCAACGATGCTCCGGTTATTGCCACCATCGAGGACCAGACCACGCTGGAGGATTCGACCTATAGCTTTACCGTTGTGGGCACCGATCCCGATGTGGATGATACGACCTTGACCTACAGCTTTGTGGCAAAACCAACTGGCATGATCTTGAACCCCACAACCGGTGTCATCACATGGACCCCAGACAATAGCAAGGTCGGGGATCATATCATCACCGTTCGCGCCACCGATGCTGGGGGCTTGTATGTGGACAAAACCTTTACCTTGACCGTAGAAAATGTGAACGATGCGCCAACCCTCACGAATACTACCATGACCATCGCCGAGGACGCGAAGCTAGGTGCCATCGTGGGCAAGGTGACCGGTACGGATATCGATGCGGGCTCTATCATCACCTATGAGATTGTTGGAAGCGACTCCAAATTCAGGGTGAGTGTCGAAGGAACAATCACCGTGGTCGGAGTCCTTGATTACGAAACCGCCAAGGCCGAAACGCTTTGGGTTGCAGTAACGGATGGAATCGCATCGGACACGGCAAGAATTATTGTCTCCGTAACCAATGTCAAAGAGGTCACCCTAGTCGAGATCATAAAGGTTGCATCCGCGGATTCCACCTGGGCAAGGCCCGATACTGTGTGGACCAATGATTCTCTCGTGGATATCACTTGGACTCATGACGGAACAACCCAAATCGACCGGGTACCCGTTCATTCCGGGATCAATGTTTTGATCAAGGAATGGAAGTCTCCCGGCAAGGATACCTACGGCCGTGATACGGTGATTGTGTTGGTGAATCGCCAAGACCCAGAGGTTACTGTAATTCTTCCTCCGGATCGTCCAGAACCAAAGCCCAATACGGTGATCGAAGATCCTCTTCTCCCGGTCGAACTGACGGATGAAGGCGATACCATTTACTTTATCAATGATGGTGAAAGAACCATTTTTGCCCGTGTGGTGGTTGTGGGCAAGGACATGAAGCGGGATACCATTATCGTCAAGGTGAATCCGGAGCTCAGTGAAGGAATCAACACGGTTACCTACACCTATACGGATATTTTTGGCAACAGTAGTAGTGGCACGATTCCGGTATTCCTGGACTTGACTCCTCCGGTGGTGCGCATTGTTAAACCCGCCGATTCTACTCAGACTACGCAATTCGTGTCGCCAGTGCAGTGGACCGTGGATGGACTCCCTATGGATACGTTAAATCAGCAATCGTTGGTGGTGGGTTGGAACGCCATTATTCGAAGCTACCGGGATCGTGCCGGCAATGAGGCTTCCGATACGGTTTGGATCAAATTGAAGGATGCCAAGAAGAATATTCATATTTCCCTGGAAGAGCCCATGGTCGCACTGGATCATCAAAAGGTGGCAGAATACTATGCCATCAATCCTCCCAAAGATGGTGAATTCTTTGCCCTTTCTATTGTCAATACCCAAAGTGGCCGTGAAGAGGAAAAGCAATATGGCATGGGCTCCAGCACCAAAAAGGGTGATGACAAGGAGCCATACCCGGGTCTGGTTGGCAAGCATTTAGGCCCAACATTGCGTATCGAAGTCAAGCTTCCTGCCATGGGTGGTGTGGATGCTGCCGGCAAGTTGCGTGGCGGTGACATGCAGAGCATCATGGAGCCCGATGGCCGCATCGCTTTGACAGAAGGTGCCGGCGAAGACCGGGAACTGGTTTCGCTAAGTGACTATATTGATAGCTACTGTCTTGAAGGCGCATTTAAAGAGTTGTCGCCCGGTGAAATGCGTGGCGCATCGCTATACAAAGCCAAGGTATACATCGAAGTCATGATTTATGATGCGATCGGTCAATTTGTCGACAACATGAAGGTGGTGCAGGAGATTGATAGCCCGAACTACCTTTCCGATGGTGGCATCCTGACTGGATTCCTCGAAATCAAGCCTCGCAAGGACAAGGGCTTGCAGAGCCAAACGGGGCGCTCATACGGCACCGGCGCCTATGTTGTCCGGGGTACGGTTCGTAGCGTTTCCACTCTCATTTGCGACACCCCTGCTGGCGCACGTGGTAGCCAAGTTCGCTACAGCGACGACATCCTACAGGCGTTTGGCTTCCGTCGCGATGCGAAGTAGCATTCATTTCTTCGAGGGAATGGGCAACCCTGTCATTCCCGCCCCCCGCAGGGGGTAAACTCCGGCGGGAATCGGCAACCCTGTCATTCCCGCGAAGCGGGAATCTAGTTTTTCGAAATTGAGGACTCCGGCTTAGGCTGGGGTTCTTTTTTTTCTTGATATGTATTATCTTTGGTGTCCATTAATGGGGATGCAATCCATGAAAGGTTCAATATTTTATGTCTTTATCTTGTCCGTATTTGTGCTTCTCAACGGTTGCGCAGGGACCTTGGTGGAGGTTAGCCTTACGGACCTCAATCCGGGCCTGGCTGAATTCCAGGGGGATTCCGTTTATGACAATGTGACGAATCGCGTCAGCTATAGCACCTACGGGGTAGAAAAATACGACAATTTGTTCAAAGAGGCCGCCTTTACCAGCGCCACACTCTCCCAGCTCCGTTTTTCTTTGGAGCGGGTAGTGGGGGATTCCGTGCGCTTCCCAGAGGGTGCGCAGAGTGCCAAGTTCGGGATTGGAATGGTGAAAATGGCGAAGGTGCAGGTCCCGGAATTGGTGGGTCGAGTCAAGTCCATTGTTTCCAATGCCATGGATTTGAATCCGGCCTCGGACTTTGGTGGGCCCGCCATGCTAAAGGCGCCGGCTGTGGCCAAGTCCCTGCAGGGTGCTCTGAGTGACATGGGTTCTGCCTCAAGTGACCTGGTGCAAATTGGAAAACTCATGCTTAGGGCTGCCAAGGTGGTCGCTCCTGCAAAGAAAGTCCAGGCAAAAGTAAGCGCAACCGAGCCTAGGCCTGAATCTTCGCCATCCCAACCCGTCTCCAGGATATCAACGGGGGGTAAGGGTGATTTGTATGTAACCGCCTCTAGGGAAGGAGCGTCCGTTAGTATTGACGGGTCTTCCGTCGGCGTCACTCCGCTCTTTTTGGAGGGGTTTCCCATCGGCCAGCATTTGATTCAGGTCAAATCAGGGAATTATTCGGGTACACAGAAAATTGATCTCCTTCTAAATGAAATCAAAAAAGTCCAGATTGATTTACAAGTCGGAAAAAATTCCCTGAAAGTACTTTCTGAACCCATGGGAGCCAATGTCTATATGGATGGTGGTGCAGTCTCCGCAGGAGAAACCCCCACAAGAATTGAGAATTTGGATTGTGGAGATCATCAAATGGTTCTTCGAAAGGAGGGTTATCCTGTGGTGACCCAGTCCGTTAATGTTAGTTGTTCCCGGGAAACTACGGTGCGCCTCGCGCTCGTCGAGACCCCTGTCGAGCCCCAGGCCGTTCCTGCGCCTCAGGTTGCTCCTGCACTGCAGGCTGTTGCTGCATTCCAGGTCAAGGTCGTCCCCCCTGTGGAAGCGGTCTCCGCACCACCTCCGTCGGTCGCCAAATTGGATTTGACAGAGGAGCCTCAAGGTGAATCACGAACCATGAATGCTGAGGTCCCCGAGGATGCCTTGCCCGCCATGGAGGAGAGGCCCAATTCCAGCGGCCTGCGAAAAGTGGCCATTGCTTTGGCGGTCCTGGCTGCGTCTAGCGGCGGGGCAGGGGTCTATTTCAATTCGAAACTAGCCTCGGCTCAAAGCCAATGGGATGATGCCAATACCTATAATGATCCTTATGGAATTGAGGCGGCAAAAACCAAAATTCAGGATGAGAGCTTCCGCAGAAATGTGGCTTACGGAATTTCATTGCCGGCCTTAATTGGAGCCGTGGTTCTTTGGGGGATGGGGGACTGAATTTGACCCCCCGTTGTCTTATTTGAGTGAAGCCTTCACCTTGGCTACCGCGTCTTTGGAATACAAGCAGCAGACCCCTTTTTTTGCGGCAGGCACCAGGCCAAGTGCCTTGATGGCTTTGGAAACGGCACCTGGGGAGACCCCGAGTTGAGTCGCAATGGCGCCAGAGGTGAGCAGGTTGGTGGTTTCAGCGGTCATGGTGTTCTCCTTTTTAGTGAAAGTAGATAATTTGCTGGCGTATACGGCTGTCCAAAACAATTGGCAAAGACAAAACTGAAGTGGTGAGTTGCGTGCAGACCTGATTTTCCTCTGCCCAGTTTTGGACTCGGAATCCGAGGTGGAAATTGCCATCGTGTTGGAGCATAAATCACACCGCGACAACCGGGCCAAAGAGCAGCTGTTGCACGAGTGGTTGCATTTGCGGCAGAAGCGCCGCCGCATCCCCATTGTGCCTGTGATATTTTATCACGGAGCGAGGCTGTGGCAGCCCATGAGCTTCCAGGACGAGGTTTCGAAACTTCCGCAGGCCGTGATTGCGCTTCAGCCACACATGCCCGTGGTATTTGTGGATCTGTGTCGCCAAAAAGATGAAATTCTGTCGAATCCTACCCTGGATGGAATGAGTCGACTGGCATTGTACCTCCTCAAAAAATGCCCGTTGGCCCTGCTCCGAGTAGAAGTCCTGCATGGTCTGTTGGAAAACGCGTCAAAGTCTGGGACTTCCGCGCAATTGGGGGAAAGTTGGAAATATTTATCAGGACGTGGTGGACTGGATCTCCCCACCTACGAAAATCTCGCCACAGCATTCGTCGAGGAACCCATCATGCGCACCAAATCAACTCTGGAACAAATGTATGACAAGGCCTTGGGAGAGGGCTTGGAACAAGGCTTGGAACAAGGATACGCCCTTCGTGATATCGAACATGTTGAGAGCATGCTTGCCAAGGGATTTGGATGGGAGCAAATTGAATCCATTCTGAAGGTTTCCGAAGCAATGTATTTGGATCTGAAAAAGAAGCTATCTCCAAGCACCACCCCATATACGGGGTAGTCACTTTGATAATGGAACCCCCGCCTGGCTGGGTTCTGTTTTTTTGTGATAGTCATAAATTTCTAGATAGGATTTCCCTGCCCAACCTTCCACTTTTTGGAAATATCACTACCTACTTCCAAATTTGTATTGTAGTTTCTCATCATGAACAGTTTAGAGAATGCTAAACAATGAAGAAACTCCAATCAACCGTCAGTGGCATGATTGTGCCCCAGGAGGCTGTGCTCATTTCCGAACTTTTGGGAGTTTTGCAGCACCCCATTCGCCTCATGATGGTGTGCGAATTGCTTGAGCGGGAGATGTTTGCAGGCGACCTGACGGAGTGTTTCGGCACTACCAAGGGGAACATTTCCCAGCACTTGACTTTGCTCCTCCGTCACGAAATTATTAGTCGCGAGCGTCAGGGTAAAAATAATGTGTACCGCATCGCCGACCCGCGCGTTGAGACCCTCCTTCGCGTCCTTAAAAGCAACTTTTGCCCAAACGGACCTTCAAAACCTTCTTCAACCCAAACCAAACGATCCAAGGAATAATTTATGGCGAACCTCAGTGAAATTATCTCAGCAAACAAAGTCGACGCCCGTGCCATGGCTTGTCCAGGGCCCCTGCTCGAAGCCAAAAAAGCCATCGGAAGCGTGGCCATTGGGCAAGTTCTCGAAATTTTGTCCGGCGACAAGGGCAGTCGCGAAGATATTCCAGCCTGGTGTAAAAAAATTGGGCATGAGTACTTGGGCGTCCTCGAGCGCGATGGTTGTGATAGTTTGTTTGTAACGCGCAAAAAGTAACGGAGACAAGATGAGTACTGTTGAATCCCCCGACACAAATGCACCAAAAATTCTGATTATCACCACCATCGCTTCCAGTTATACTGGGGCGAATACCGTGGGGCAGGCCCGGGCGCAATACGCACCCAACACCTACATCATGCGTGTCCCAGATCCCGTGATGTTCCCGGAAGATTTTTATTTGCGTTGCTTTGAAAAGGGATTCAGCGGAATCATCATCATGTCGAGCGGAAGTGACTGCCCATACGAAGGGGCCTACGGACGTCTTTCCGCAAGGGTCGGGCGTGTGTACCTGACCATGAGGGAGAAGGGGATTCCTACCAACCGTTTGAAATTGACCACCGTCTGCACCGTCTGCAAGCACGCCTTCCTCAAAGAGATTGATGACATGCAGAAAGTCGTGCGGGAGCAAGCAGCATGAAATATGATACCCTCGTAATCGGTGCCGGAATTGCCGGTTTGCAGGCCGCTCTTGACCTTGCCGAACAAGGTCGCCAAGTTGTCTTGGTCGAAAAGAATCCGAGCATTGGCGGGCGCATGATCAGCCTGAGCAAGGTCTATCCCACTTTGGATTGCGCCAGCTGCATCACGACTCCGCGCATGGCTTCGGTCGCCCATCATCCCAATATTACCACACTGACGTACACCGAAGTGAAGCAGGTGATCGCACAGCCCGATGGCACTTACCATGCACACATCTCCAAGAAACCTCGCTTCATCGAGGAAGATAAATGTATTGGATGCAAGCGCTGCGAAGAAGTCTGCCCGGTCTATATCCGCGATGACTTTGAACATAATCTGGGGGCCAAAAAAGCCATATCCATTCCGTTTACCAACGCCATTCCTCAGTTCCCTGTCCTGACCCCGGACCAGTGTACCTGGTGCGGTGCCTGCGCAAACGCTTGCCCGGTGGACTGCATTGATTATCTGCAGGAACCTCGCGATATTTTTGTCGAAGTCGGCGCGGTGCTGGTCGCCACAGGTTTTGAGCTCACTCCTTTCAACGCCAAGCCACAATACGGTGGAGGTGTTCTACCCAATGTGATTACCTCCTTGCAAGGAGAGCGATTGCTTGCTCCGCACGGGCCTTTTGGCCGGGTGTTGCGTCCTTCCGATGGCAAGGTTCCCGACTCGATCGCTTTTGTGCAGTGCGCCGGTTCGCGCGATGCTTCCCTGGGTGTGCCTTATTGTAGCCGTGTGTGTTGTATGTATGCGATTAAGCAGGCGATGTTGCTTTCGGGTTCTTTACCCACCGCCGATATCACCATTTATTACATGGATATCCGGGCCTTCGGAAAAGGTTACGAAGCCTTCTACCAGAACGCTAAAGCCATGGGAATCAATTTTGTGAAAGCCAAAGTGGGCCGAATTCGCGCCGGGGAAGATGGCAATGTCTTTTTGCGGATCGAACGGCAGGAGGAATCTTCTCAGCCCGAGGAGATGAATCATGATCTGGTGATTCTATCTTTAGGAATGAAGCCCCAGTGGAATCCCAAGACGCTCGCTTGGGATATGGAGACAGACCTGGACGGTTTTGTGAAATCTCCTGATGCACCCATGGACCCAGCGACTACCACCTGCGCGGGTGTATACGCCTGTGGCACTGCAACCGGTCCCAAAGATATTGTCGACACCATCATTGAGGCCGGAAATGCGGCCATGGTGGTGGGCAACCACCTTGCACGAGGTAACGCATGAGCAACCTGGAACCTAATGAGCCCCATGTCGGAGTGTACATCTGCCATTGTGGTGGAAACATTAGCGATGTGATCGATGTCAAGCGGGTCGCCACAGAGCTGGGGCTGCATCCCAATGTGGTGATCTCCCGTGAATTCCCTTTTATGTGTTCTGATGCCGGGCAGAAACTGGTGATTGAAGATATCCGGAGTGGGAAAATCAACCGGGTCGTCATTGCGGCCTGTTCGCCCATGTTGCATGAGCTGACCTTCCGCAAAACTTTGCAACGCGCTGCCCTCAATCCCTTCCTCTATGAGCATGTGAACATTCGCGAACAGGCGAGCTGGGTGCACAAAGGGGATCACGAAGGGGCCACGCAAAAAGCCATTCGCCTTGCCCGTGCGGGAGTGGAAAAAATTCTCCTGCAAGACGAGCTGGAAGAGATCCAGGCCAAAGCCACCAAGCATGTCCTAGTCATCGGTGGTGGCCCAGCAGGACTCAAGGCCGCCCTCAATATGGCTGCGCGAAATTTGCGAGTAACGCTGGTAGAAAAAAGTTCCCGTCTGGGTGGACATTTGCATGAATTGGATACTCTTTATCCTTCTGGTGAATCCGCGTCCGCATTGTTGGCGAAGTTGCTTGCGCAGGTGAATGAATCTCCGCTAATTACCGTGGTGGTAGGAACCACGGTCACTGCCTGGGACGGCTTTGTGGGCAATTTTACCGCGACGCTCTCCAGTGGTGCAACGGTAAATGCAGGCGCAGTGATTATGGCCACCGGCTATGACCATGTGATTCCCGCAGGGGGCGAGTACAATTACGGTGGTGATCCGCGCGTAACCACTCTTCCCAAATTGATTGAGCATTTGAAAACTTCGGCAGGCAAACCGCTGGTATGGAATGGCGTACCGGTTAAATCGGTGGCCTTCATTCATTGCGTGGGCAGTCGCCAAACCGAAGGCGTGCATGCGCCTCAGGCGGATGGCAAGGTCAACGATTACTGCAGTCGTGTTTGTTGCACCGCAGCGCTCCACTCCATCAATGTTCTCAAAGCCCGCCAGCCCGATTTGGATATCTATGATCTTTATCGCGACATCCGTACATACGGTCGCGGGCACGAAGCCATTTATGAACAAGCTTCCAAGAATGGTGTGTTGTTTTTTCGCTTCACCGAAGATGCCCAACCCGAAATCCGCGAACACACCGTGGTGGTCAAGGATATCTTGACCTGGGGTGAGGAAGTGGAGATTCCCGCTGACCTGGTGGTGCTGGTGACCGGTATCAAGCAGGGTGCCGTTGGGGAGCTCATTGATATGATGAAGCTTCCGGTTTCGAGTGACCGATTCTTGCAAGAGGCTCATCCCAAATTGCGTCCGGTGGAAGTCGCCAATAATGGATTCTTTTTGGCAGGAAACTGCCAGGCTCCCATGGATCTGGTGGAAAGCTCCGCAGCCGCTGGTGCTGCCGCCTCCAAGATTGCCGCGCTTCTTTCCAAGGACTACATTCCCCTCGACCCTTATGTTGCGCGAATCGATTCGGAAAAATGCACAGGCTGTGAAGCCTGCATTCCGGAATGCTCCTATACCGGAGCGTTGTTTATGAACGAAGGCACCAAAAAGGCCGAAGTGAATGCGGCGCTCTGTAAAGGCTGTGGAGCTTGCGTAGCAGTCTGTGCACCACGTGCATTGGACTTGGCCGGGTGGTCGATCGCCCAAATGGAAGCCATGGTGGATGCCATGGTGACGGAGGTACCCGCATGAGTTTGTCTGCAGAAACCAAAGAAAAACTGAAACGTGCCCGCGAACTCCGAGGTGTGTCTCCGGAGCTCCTCGCGCGACAGAAGGAAAACATCCGCATCCAGAAAGCAATTTTGGAAGGTGCTCTGGAGCCGATTTCGGTTCCCGATCTGGCGCAAAACACCGGAATCTCCAGTGAAATTGTGTTTTGGCATGTCAATGCACTGCGCAAATACGACAAAATGGTGGACGTCAAAAAGTCCGGCGATTATTGGCTGTACAAGAAGAAGTGAGGCGTCATGGCAATTCAGATCAATCCCAAATTATTACCCGACTTGATGGCCTACGGAGCCGGCGATATTTCGGCCTGTTTCAATTGCGGAAACTGCACGGCGGTTTGTGCGCTGTCCGAAAGCGGAGCCTCGTTCCCGCGACGTATGATCCGCATGGGCCAGCTGGGCGCAAAAAAGGAACTGTTGTCCGCAGCGGAGCCTTGGCTGTGCTACGCCTGCGGAGAATGCTCTCAGACCTGTCCGCGCGCGGCCGAACCTGCGGAGTATATGGCGAGCCTGCGTCGCTTTCAGATTGCCCATTTGGATCCGACCGGAATGGGTCGTTTGTGGTTCAAGGTTCCTGCGTTTGCCCTTTTGGTTTCCTTGGCTCTAATTGGGGTCTTTGGGGCTTTTATGATTTCCGTCAAGGGAAGCAAAGTTTTTCCCGAGTGGCTGTTCAGCAATATAGTGGCTTACGAGGCGATTCACCATGTGGGAATGATCGTGGGCGCAGTCCTCGTCGTTTTACTGTTGATGAGTTTTATCACCTTGGTGCGACGTTCCGGTATTTTGCCGCTTCTCAAAGGGCGCAATCCGCTTGGGGCGCTCCTATGGCTGGGTAAGGAGATGGTCACCATGAAGCGTCATGGGGATTGCGAAGCGAAATCTGTAAAGCCCATTCCAAAACACAAGGATCCACGCTTGATCCACCTTGGGATCATGTGGGGTTTCATTGGCCTTGCGATTGCGACGTCTCTAGATTTCCTATTTATTTACTTCTTGGGTTTCACCGTGGTGTGGCCCGCGCGGATCATTGGTACCATTGGTGGTTTGGCCATGCTAGCCGGAGTGAGTGCCGCCATTTGGCGTCGTGTTGCAGATCCGGAGGCAGGAACGCGTCACACCCGTTTTGCCGATGGCTGGGTCCTATTTTTCCTCTGGGTCCTTGCGGTCACCGGATTCTGGCTTGAGGTGGTAGTCACCATTCGTGTGCAAAATATTGTTCACGACTGGGTGCTGATCCTGCATGCTGCCATGGCCATGGAATTGGTCCTTCTTTTTGGGATGACAAAGATGGCACATGTCATTTACCGTCCATTTATGTTGTTGAAATACCGACTGGAACAGACAGCTGTGGGGAATGGTTGATTCCCGGTTGTCTTGTCATGCCCGGCACGGGCATCACCGTGCATCTTCCAGAGTTTTGTGATGCTCGTGTCGGGCATGACAGATTTGTGTCGCATAATTTACGACTATGTATGTAATAGCCAACCCCAAGGAGTCCCTATGAATCTCGAAGAAAAAGTTGCAGCACTTGAAGCACAGGTCGAACAGCTCATGAACAACGCACCGGAAGACAAACTCAGCATGGTTGTCTTTAGTGGTGACTTGGATCATTTGCTGGCGGCCATGATCATTGCCACGGGCTCGTCCGCGATGTTTGAGAAAACCCATTTGTTCTTTACTTTTTGGGCGACGGCGGCTTTGCGAGATCCCAAAAAAGTCCCTCCTCCAAAAAATCTGATCTCGAGAATGTTTGGGATGATGCTCCCCAAGGGGGCTCCGGCGCTCAAGCTGGGGCAGATGAACATGGCTGGCATGGGAACGGCGATGATGAAGGGCCTCATGAAGAAGCAAAACATTATGGCTCTCGAAGAATTATTCAAGCGAGCGGCCGATGCGGGTGTGCAAATCTCGGTTTGCGAAATGAGCATGAACCTGATGGGAATGAAAAAAGAAGAAATGATCGATTATCCGAACCTCAAACTGGCCGGTGTCGCCTCGTTCCTAGGAGACGCGGGCACAAGCAAATCGACCCTGTTTATTTAATGGCTTTACGATTGTCCAAAACCATTGGCAAAGAGCATTTTCAAATCATCCCGGAAATCACGTCATCCCGGCTATCCGTGTCATCTCGGCTATCCGTGTCATCCCCGGCACTCCACACAGTGGACATGTGTCCGTAACGGGCAAGCCCGAACGGTCCCACCGAGGGATCACCGCACCGTGCCCGCAATGCATTCACCCTGCAACGGTGATGGCCGTTCCGGCCATGACAAACACAAAACAACCCCCAATCAAGTCGTTGTTTATTCCCGTTGACGAGCTGATTTCCATTTCCTATACTTGTCAGGCAAAATTTAAAACCAAAGGATCACTGTGATCGGTGTAATCGTAAAACCAAACGAACCATTCGAAAGAGCTCTCAAGCGCTTTACCAAGTCCTGCGAAAAAAATGGCATCATCTCCGATGTCAAGCGTAACCAGCGTTACGAAAAGCCATCCGAGGCCAACAAGCGCGTTGAGACCGCTGCCCGTCGCAAGCGCTTGAAAGAAATCGCTGAAGCGAATCGCAAGCGCCTGTATTAATTTCGCGTAATCGCCATTCAATGAATAGGGAAGTCACTTACGTGGCTTCCCCTTTGTTGTTTTGAATTGCTTTTTGTTTATTGCCTGGGCAACTCAATGATCCGCAATGGCTTGAACCGACCCAGGACGGGCTTCTTGTAGTTTATGATCAGGCATTCGCATCGATGACCCGGATCTACATGGATTTGCAGGCGATCGACGGATTTGCGCACAATGAAAAGCCCCCGGCCGTGGGAGTCGAACAACCCGACGGGAAGTCCATTTTGGCTTGGACTGATCTGGCGGTTTAACCAGTAAAGTATGGTATCTTTACTCAATCGACCTCCGCCATCTACAATTGCAAAGCCGATTTTTTCTTCATCTTCTCCATGAAAGACCTCAATGGCCTGGTCCTTTTCCAAGGTAAAGTCCTTGCGCCATTGGGATTTATCTTCGCCCTGCTCGTTGCGGGCTCCATAAAAGACTGCATTTGTCAGTAATTCAACCAGCACGGTTCGCAATTTATTGGAATTGTTTGCTGCCCCGTATAATTCGGAGAGGGAAATACTGAGATCCTCGATTTCTTGAGACCGACGAATGAGTGATGAACGAATCTGGGTGCCTGGGGTTAAATGCTTGTCAAGGCCGAAAATGTCGTGGCTTGCAAGCTGGTTGACCAATAAGATTAGTTCGGTAGAATCAAAGGGGACGCTTTTGATGATGACATTTCCGACTCCCTGCTCCTGGATCAGGTCCATATATTCATCGGCATTGAAAGCCGTCAGAACAATACGCTGCATGCCCGGAAAGTTCACATCGGCATCTTTAAGCAGAGTGAATCCATCGCACTTGGGCATTTGGATGTCGGTGATCAACATTTGGCACGGATTCCGGCGGAGAATAGCCTGAGCCTCTTCTCCATCCTGGGCCACCAGAACCTCATAACCCTCTGCGGCCAAGATCTCGGCCAGCAAGGCCCGGATGGCTGGGTCGTCTTCTGCGATAAGAATACGGTAATCTTGGGGTTTAATCATCAAGGGAAATGTAGTTGGAGTTGGAAAAACTCACAATAGTTCATATTTCTTGCAAAATACACCTTGATAGTTAGAAAAAGGTGGTTTATATTTGCCTCACCCAATTTGATGGTGGTCAAGTTCTTATGGCGAATCGAAAAAAAATTATTCTTCTTGCTTTAGGTGTCTTGATGTTAGTGGTTGGTTTTGTTTGTTTAGGTCAAGGCCCAGCGAACAACCCTATTTCACTAACCGTTGCGCCTGTTATTTTGGTGCTTGCCTACTTGGTGATCATTCCTCTCGGAATTCTCTGGAGTGGTGAGAAACAAGGGCAACAGAAGGGCGATTAGCTCAGCTGGTTCAGAGCAGCTGCTTTACACGCAGCGGGTCATCGGTTCGAATCCGGTATTGCCCATCAGATTCGAAAGTTCAAAATTGGGGTGGTAGCTCAATTGGTTAGAGCACCGGCCTGTCACGTCGGAGGTTGCGAGTTCAACCCTCGTCCATCCCGCTCCAAAAGAAAACCGCCTCACAAGGGCGGTTTTCTTGTTTTCGGGTGTGGTTCACTCCCCAAGGGGTTGCGGTTCCTACCAATCCTATATCGGATAGGATTGGTCACCACACAAAAATGGCGAATAATCTAGCCGATCCGGTATGTTCTGGTTATCTTTAATTTACACTAAAGGAATCAAGTACTTATGGCATGGAAAAGTTGGACATCTCTTCACGACGCTGAAATTTCCTCGATTCACGATTTCAGCTGTAGCGACCCTTATTCAATTTTGGGTTGCCATCCAATCCAAACGGACAAAGGTTTAAAGACCACCGTTCGCGTATACCTTCCTGGGGCGACTTATGTCCATGGCGAATTTGCCAATGGAGACGGCGAGTTTGATTTTTACAAGGTGGGGGATTCCGGCTTCTTTGAAGCGGTTCTGGATCGCGAATACGAGCATTCTCTTTATTGGCTCCACATCTCCCTGGAAAATGGGGTTTCCTATCGGGTGATGGATCCTTATGCCTTCGGACCGATTCTTTCGGATTTCGATTTGCATCTGATGACCAGTGGCACCCATTATGAACTATACAAGAAACTGGGCGCCAATCTGATCGAGCATGAAGGCCAGAAGGGCGTTGTCTTTGCTGTCTGGGCCCCCAGGGCGCGCTCTGTCTCCGTCGTAGGCAATTTCAATTCTTGGGACGGTCGTCGGCACCAGCTCCGTGGCCGTGGCTCCAGTGGAATCTGGGAAATTTTTATCCCCCACATTGGTGAGGGCGAAATCTACAAGTTCGAAATCCACGCCCAAGATGGCTCCTTGCTTTCCAAAATTGACCCCATGGCCAAATTCGCGGAAATGCGGCCTGCCGTCGCTTCCATTGTCACCCATCTCGATGGCTACAAATGGAAGGACAAAAAATGGATGCAAACCAAAAAGGCCACCGGGGTTTTTGGTTCTCCGATGAACACCTACGAGGTGCATCCTGGTTCCTGGCGTCGTGATCCTGCCGATCCGCAGCGGTTCCTGAATTGGGAGGAATTGGGTGAACAATTAGTTCCTTATCTTAAGGAAATGGGCTACACTCATGTGGAACTGATGCCCGTCATGGAGCATCCCCTGGACGAATCCTGGGGTTATCAGGTCACGGGTTATTACGCTCCCACTTCCCGTTTTGGCACTCCCGACCAGTTCCGCGCATTTGTTGACAAATGCCATCTGAATGACATTGGCGTTATTCTGGATTGGGTCCCTGCGCATTTTCCCAAGGATTCCTTTGCGCTCGGGCGTTTTGACGGCTCGGCGGTGTATGAGCACGAGGACCCGCGCCAAGGGGAGCACCCGCATTGGGGCACTTACATCTTCAATTTTGCCCGCAACGAGGTGTCGAATTTTCTGATTTCGAATGCCATGTACTGGTTGCGCGAATTCCATTGCGACGGTCTGCGTGTGGACGCTGTGGCTTCCATCCTTTACCTGGACTACGGCAAAGAGGCCGGTGGCTGGGTTCCCAACAAGGACGGCGGAAACATCAATTACGACGCCATCGAATTCTTGAAGCATCTCAATAGCATTATGGGCAAATATGCCGAGCATGCCATTTTCATTGCCGAAGAATCCACCAGTTTCCCTTGCATCAGCCGGCCTCCGGAGCAAGGTGGCCTGGGCTTCCATTACAAATGGAACATGGGTTGGATGAATGACTTCCTTTCCTACATGCACATGGATCCCGTGCATCGGAAGTACCATCACAACAACCTGACCTTCTCCATGATCTATGCCTATTCCGAGAATTTTGTCTTGGTTCTTTCCCATGACGAAGTGGTGCACGGAAAGGGCTCCATGCTCGATAAAATGCCGGGTGACTGGTGGCAAAAATTTGCCAATCTTCGTTTGGCATACGCCTTTATGTATGCGCATCCTGGCAAAAAGTTGCTGTTCATGGGTTCGGAATTCGGTCAGTTTATCGAATGGAATCCCAAGCAGTCCCTGGATTGGCATTTGACGTCCTGGGA
Organism: uncultured Fibrobacterota bacterium; assembly: GCA_903876665.1. GTDB lineage: Bacteria > Fibrobacterota > Fibrobacteria > Fibrobacterales > Fibrobacteraceae > CAIRAY01. Next base: position 80,570 of record CAIRAY010000124.1, read on the forward strand.
ACCGCATCAGAAAATGCAGAATATGATGAAGGTGCTTGGCAATCTCTATAAGAACGAAGCGCCTTTTTGGGAAATCGACCACCATAGCGAAGGCTTTGAATGGATTTGGTGCGACGATGCGGACAATTCGATCATCTCCTTTTTCCGCCGTTCCGCCAAGGGCGATTTAATCCTGTGCATTTTTAATTTTACGCCAATTCCTCGGAACCATTATCGCGTAGGCGCCCCTGCACCGGGTTCCTGGAAGGAAGTATTCAACACCGACTCCGACATGTTCGGAGGCTCGAATGTCGGAAACTTCGGGGGTAGCCAGACCGAGGGAATCGGGTGGCAGAACCGGCCTTGGTCTTTCTGTGTAAATGTTCCACCGCTTGGTGGGGTGTATTTCAAGTACGAAAAATAAACTGGATATTTCTTAGAAAACCTAGGCAGATTTGCCTAGGTTTTCTTGTTTTTTAAAAGAAATTTTGAGACAATTGGGTAATCCAAACCCGTGGGTATGCAAATGCGAAATTTTTCCGTCTTTTTTTCCGCCGTTGTGGCTGTCGTCCTCTTGAGCTCGTGTGCGAGCGGGCCCAGCCCTAACCAGCTATCTGCCTTGAATCAGCAACGGAGCGCTGCAGACGCCGCCGAACGAAGAGTTCAGGCCCTGGTCAATGAGCGCGATGCGTTGCAACAGGAGCTCAACAAAGAGCAAGCCAATCAAGACCAACTCAAAGCAGAAATGAAGTCGCTCGAGGGGAATTCTCCATGAACCGCACCATAGGATTTTGCATGTTTCTGGCCGTAGCTCCGCTCCTGGCCGCGGAACCTCAGACGGCTGACGAGGCGCAACAAATGATTAGCCTAGAGAAGCAGAGGGAAGCGAGTGCCAAAGCTTCGATTGCTGGCCTTCAGGCAGAGGTCGCCGACATCCGGACCAAGGTGGAATCCGCCCGCACCTGGAATTCGGAGCTTTCCCGTCAAGTCTATTCGAAATTGGGTTTGCAGCCCCAGGATGTGGAAGCCTATCTGCAGCAGCTGTCTGCTTTTGCGGCCCAGGTGGGAGGATTCCAAACCCTGTATGGTCCAGACTTGAAGGGTTGGGAAGCCGCCGTGGTTTGGGCGGAGTACCAAATGAAGCAGTTCCAGGCAAACCAGGCCGCAAAACTTGGGCGCTCCGCTGCGCTCATGGAGCTCGCAGGGAACAACGTGGTCAATTCTCGCAATGCCCTTGAGGCGCAAAAAGCTAAGCCCATCGTGGTGGAGGTCGCTCCAGTTGTTGCTCCCGTGGTGGCCCCGGAACCTCAGGTTCAGCCCGTCGCCAAACCCGAACCTATGAAGCCAGAACCCAAGAAGGTCGAGGCGAAGAAGGTGGAAGCAAAGTCAGCGCCCCGGACCTTTGATCCTACACAGAAAACATATACCACTGGGGTATACTCGGACCACAAAGACGGTTCCCTTTGGGAAATTTCTAAAATCGTTTATGGAGATCCGGGTCTGTGGCAGAGAATTTGGCGGGCAAACCGGGATCAGATTTCGGATCCGGATTTGATTACTCCAGGGCTTACGCTTGTGATTCCGACGGAGTATGTACCTCCGGAAGGGGCTGTTTCACCGTAGGCCGTTTGGCGCTGATGAAGACGCCCTCGGGGTACTGAATTCGGGTGTGGTACATGCCCTCTAGGCTCTGCAGGAATCCGATTTCGATTTCTTCAAGATCATGAATGGAGAGGCCTGAATCGCGGAGCTGGTTTTCCTGCAGGCGAGTTTGGATCACATCTTGCACCAGTCTGGAAAGCTTGGTCGCATCGGGGTCTTCCATAGATCGCGAAGTCGCTTCAATGCTGTCGGCCAGCATGACCAGGGCGGTTTCCTTGCTTTGGGGGCGCGGACCTGGGTACCGGAATTCCTCTGGGCTGATTTCCTGGTTCAGGTTGTCTCGCAAAGCCTTGCTGTAAAAATAGTGGATGATGTTGGAACCATGGTGCTCGGGGATTCCCGCGGAAATAATGTCCGGGAGCTTGTATTGTTGGGCCAAATTCAGTCCGTCAGTCACATGTCCGCGAATGATTTCCATGCTTTGGTGTGCTTCGAGAAGGTCGTGCGGATTACTCCCGCGTTTTTGGTTTTCGGTAAAAAATTCAGGATGCTCGGATTTTCCGATGTCGTGGTATAAGCAAATCACGCGGGTCAAAAGAGGGTTGGCACCGATGCGTGTGGCCGCCTTCTCAGCAAGATTCCCCACCATGATGCTATGATGAAAGCTACCTGGGGCCCGTTCGGAAAGCCGCTTGAGGGCGGGGTGGTTAAAGTCGGATAACTCGATCAAGGTCAAATTGGTGGTAATGCCGAATATTTTTTCAAAAAGGTGAATCAGGAAAAAGGAGGCTACGGCGAGGCTAATGGTGATCTGCAAAGACCCCAGAACGAATCCCGGCCAAAAATCCTGCCAGCCCAGGCGGTTCCGGAGCAGGAGCGAAACGAGCAAGGAAACCATCAAAACCAATGATCCCATAACGCTTGCAAGCATGAAGCTGGAACGGTACCGGATTTGGCGTAGAAAATAGATGGTTGCAAGAATCGCCACGAAAGCGCCAACCACAATGGCTAGGTCATAGCCCACCTGCATGCCGAGGTGAACTGCGGTAAAGGCCGCCGAAAGAATCCCGATGCGCAGATTGAAGAGAACCGTGCTCAGAACGGGGGCAAGCAAGAAGGGCTGCAACCAGGTGTAGTCGGTCCCCTCCGGAAAAAATAAAAAGCCTGGATCGGCACTGGTTACTAGGGATTCCATGATGTAGAACACCAGAATCTGGACCAGGTGGACAAAGATTATAGCCCAGTAATGGCGAATATTCAGAAATTGACTGGAGCGGACCATGAGGATGGAAAGGCAAAAAAGGACGGTGAGAACCAAGAGGAATAGGGCCTGGCCAAGACCCGTAGTGAGCATGGAGCGCTTGCCTTCTTCCTGTTGCAGGGCAAGGTGAAGGGCTTGGAGTTTTTCGACTGCGTCTTGGGTGACGATGGATCCTGTGGCGACGATTTCCATTCCTTTGACCACCATCCCTTTGCTTGGGTTGATTTGATCAGCGGCGGCTTTGCGTCGGGCAAGGGTTTCCTTTTCCAAGTAAAACTCATTGGGCTCGACAAATGCGTGCAGTGCCTCATAGAATGCGCTCTGCAGGCCCTGGGAATTGATTGCTGCGGTTTGGATGCCTGCGAAAGCGTCCTCAATGATCGCTTCCCGAGGGCGAATTTGGGAGACTTCCAGGGCGATTTCCTTGTTGTCCCGCACCAGGTTGATGGTTGGCTTGCTGTAAAGAAGGTATTTAATTTCGCGTAGATTATGATATTCCTTGTACAAATTGAGCTGTCGGGAGGTGGAGGCAAGAAGGATGTCCGACACGCCATTCATAATGATTTTTTCAAAAGTTTTTGTCAGAGTATCGCGGGCACCGGCATGCAAGGAGAGGTGGTGAATCGCAGTACTGGAGAGATGGACCGAAAGCTGCTGCTGCAAGTTGTTTAATTCTTGATTGAGCTGCTCGATGGTGGCTGGGTTGGAGGTTTGGGAAATTTTTGTTTTGAGAAGCCCTACTTGGCCAATCTGGTCCATGGTATTGTGAAAATTGGCGACCAATCGCACCGAGACATCCGCATTAAATTCAAAAACAGCATCAATTTTTGATGCGGCAGCATCCCGTTCCCGTTCCAGTTGGGACGCGGATTTGGGGAGGTTGAAAGAAATGGGGGCGATGTACGGACGAGATGCGATGACCCCCTGACGCGGGATATCGGCCTGGATCGCGATATCGGGGTGGGGGAACAGTGCAACGGCAAAAATTGCCAGAACAAGCCATCCGGCGAAGTACTGAACGATTCTTTGATTCATTCGGTTCAGCCCTTCGCTTTTTCGGTGGGAATGGGCTTATTCCTCGGCAGGTTGTTCTACGGGGATTCCAAGCTTGTTTTTGGCCTCAAAAACCTGACGACGGAGCTCGTGGTTCTCTTTTTCGACTGCCATGGCGTCTTCTTGGGTCTTTTTCAGCTTGTCCTCGTCAATTTCTTCCTTGGGGGCGGCAGGTGCGCCACCTTCACCATTGCTTCCGCCACCATCGGAGGAGCCACCGTCGGAATAGGAGCCGCCATCGCTACCGCTTCCACCACCTTCGGAGGAACCCTTGGAGCCGGCGCAACCGGAAAGGGATAAAGCCAGTAAGGCAATCAGAGGAAGGCATTTTAGGGCTTTCAAAAGGGACATCGTGTCACTCCGTCGGTTTCAATTTGTCCAAAATATATATTCGCGTAGCAAAAAAGGAATGCAGGGAATCAACGAATGCTGGATATTTTTTGAGTCAAGGGCGCTGGGTGAGGCACCGTTGGATGGTCCTTTCCATTTCTTCGATTTGAAAGGGCTTGCTTAAAAAGTCGTTCATGCCGGACTGGAGACAGGCTTCCCGGGCATTGCTCATGGCGTCTGCAGTCAGCCCGATGATGGGAATTCGTGAATTGTGGATTTCTATTGTCTCTTTGCTATTCTCCCAGGAGCGCAGAGTCCGCGTGGTTTCGTGGCCGTCCATGATGGGCATTTGGCAATCCATGACGATCAGGTCGTATTTCCGGTCCTTGAGCTTGGCAAGTGCCTGGATTCCGTTGCAGGCCAAATCATTCGGATATTCCATGTCGGATAAAACCTTCTGGGCGAGTTTGGCGTTGACTGGATTATCCTCGACCACCAAAATGAAAATATTTGGCTGAGGTTGGAGCCTGGCCTGGGGCGTCAACTGAAAATGTTGCTTAGGGTGAAAAATGGAGAATTCCAAATCAAATTCAAACAGGGATCCCTTCCCTTCGATGCTGGTGAAGTGCAAGTCGGAGTCCATCAATTTCAAGAGATTACGGGAAATTGCGAGACCCAGGCCGGTGCCCCCGAAGCGCCGGGCGGTGGATGTTTCGGCTTGCATAAAGCGCTCGGTAAGCTTCCCCAGGGCATCGCTATTCATTCCAATTCCGGTATCGCGGAGGGAAAAATGCAAATGAACGGATGTTTCTGTTTGGGAAACCCGGTCGACCTTGAGCGTTGCTCCACCCGTTTCAGTGAATTTGATGGCGTTTGATGCGAGGTTCAGCAGCACTTGGCGCAGACGGACTTCATCCGCAAGAATCCATAAGGGAATGCCACTCTCCACTTGGATTTTGAAAAATAAGCCTGTCTCCCGGGCCTTGGGTTCCACCACATTACTCACCGTAGTAAGAATTCGGTCGAGCTGGACGGGAGCCAAATCGACTTCCATCCGTCCGGCCTCGATTTTTGAGTAGTCCAGGATATTCTGGATAACGCCCATCAGGTGCCGCCCGGAATCCAGGATGACTTGTAGAAACTCCCTTTGTTCGGTTTCCATGGGTTGCTTGGCCATGAGCTGAGCCATGCCCAGGATTCCGTTTAGCGGAGTACGGATTTCATGACTCATGTTAGCAAGAAAGTCGCTTTTTGCCCGAGTGGCTTGTTCTGCAACATTTTTTGCCCCTTCCAATTCGGTGGTCCTTTCGGCAACGCGAAGTTCTAGGCTGCTGTTCAATTCGCGGATGGTTTCCAGCTGGGTGGCAATGTGCTCCAAGGCATATTGAAAAAGTCTGACCATTCCGTAAGTCACTGCTCCCAGAATCAGAATGGAGAGCTCTCCGTACCAAAGAAGGATAAATGTTTCGTGAGCGACTGCTGGAGCAAGCTTGGAACAAAAAAGAATCCAATGGAGGGGAATGTACACCAGGCCTACCAAGGTGCAAAGAAGCACGGTCCTGCGGGAAGAAAACAAAGCTGCGCCTACGATGCACGGTGCAAGAAAAAGCTGAGTGGAAGAGAAAAAGGAGGTGGCATGGTCCGTAAAAGCTCCGAGGTAAAATCCCACGGCAACCACTCCGAGGGAGCTGCCTATGACGACTTTGGGGGCAATGCTTTCAAAGTGGCCACGCCAGGTGCGCCAGGCTCCAAAAAGGATCAGAGGAATGACCGGGAAATTGGCGAGAAAAGCTTCCTGTATGGATCCAGAGCCATCCAGCAGGTCAAGAAGCAACACGAGACTGAGGAGAACTGCGATCAGCAATTGTGCGAAGAAAAAAATCTTCGCTCTTTGGATGGATAAATAATCCTTGCCGGAATAGGTGGATTCCAGAATCTTGCCGAGAGCTCGTCGCATGTAGAGGAACATAATGAAAAAAAGTCCCGTAGCCAAGACTACGGGACCAGAAACGACAAAAAGTGTCATTGAGGGAAGGCTTTACGCCTTTTTGGGCAGATTCAGGGTAATATGGACTTCTTGGAGCTGTTCGGCATCGACGGGCGATGGGCTGTTGTCCATAGGGGAGCTGGCCGAGGTGTTCTTGGGGAATGCGATGAAGTCGCGGATGGAGTCCTGACCTTCCAAGGTGGCGAGCACGCGGTCGAGGCCGAGGGCCAAGCCACCATGCGGGGGAGCACCAAACTTGAAGGCATCCACGAAGAAGCCAAACTTCTCTTGGACCTGTTCTGCGGTAAGGCCAAGCAAGCGGAATACTTTCTCTTGGACATCCGGATTATGGATTCGGATGGAGCCACCACCAATTTCGACGCCGTTGAGAACCAGGTCGTACGCATGGGCCAGGCAGTCTTTGAGGTTGCCATTGAGCATCATGTCCAAGTGTTCTGGAAGCGGTGCGGTGAATGGGTGATGGGTGGACATGTAGCGGCCTTCGGACTCGCTGAATTCGAACATGGGAAAGTCTGTGACCCAAAGGAACTTGCGCACCTTGGGATTCATGAGGCCCTTGATGCGGCCGATTTCGAGGCGGAGCTGGCCCGTGGCGTTGGATGCCATTTTTTCGGGACCGGCGATGAAGAACATCATGTCGCCAGCCTTGGCGCCCACTGCATCGCGCAGGGCGTTCAGCTGGTCCACGGTGAAGAATTTGCCCACCTGGGTTTCGACTTCGCCACCATCCTTGACGCGCATCCAGACCAAGCCCTTGGCGCCGTAGCGACCTACGTAGCTGGTCAAATCGTCAATTTGCTTGCGGGAGAATTCCACGCAACCTGTGGCGGCAATACCGCGCACCACGCCACCGGAGTTCACCACATTTTTGAAGACGCCAAATTCGCTCTGGACCACGATGCTGGAAACATCGGAGATCTCGAGGCCGAAACGAATATCGGGTTTATCGGAGCCGTAGCGGAGCATGGCTTCGGAGTAGGGCATGCGGGGAATGGCTTGGGGGGCCTCGAAATTCCACACCTTGCAAAGGACTTCGCTCACAAAGTTGTCGAACATGCCCATCACGTCTTCTTGTTCGACGAACGACATTTCCACGTCGATTTGGGTAAATTCGGGCTGGCGGTCTGCGCGCAGGTCTTCATCGCGGAAGCAACGGGCGATTTGGTAATAGCGGTCCATGCCGGCGATCATCAGCAACTGCTTGTATTGTTGCGGGGACTGGGGCAGGGCGTAGAAGGAACCGGGATTTACGCGGCTTGGAACTAGGTAATCGCGGGCGCCTTCGGGGGTGGATTTGCAAAGAATCGGGGTTTCGATTTCTTCAAAACCATTTTTGCGGAAGAATGCGTGCACCTCGCCCAGGAAGCGGCTCTTGAGGATCAGGTTCTTTTGGATCCAGGGGCGTCGCAGGTCGAGGTAGCGGTAACGGAGTCGCAGATCGTCATTTTCCTTGCACTCTTCGTTGTGGTCATTGATGGCGAGGGGAGGAGGTTCGGACTTGTTCAAGATTTTGATGGTGGTGACCATCACGTCCACATCGCCGGTGTCGAGCTTGGGGTTTTCCATGCCGGCAGGGCGCGCAATCACAGTGCCTTCGATCCAAATGACGAATTCATTACGAATTGTATCCGCAATTGGATTGACCTCAGGATTGTCAAAAACAACCTGGATTTTACCGTATTTGTCGCGCAGGTCAGCGAAAATGACTCCGCCAAGATCGCGACGACGATCCACCCAACCCGCGAGGGTAACGGTGGCACCAATATCAGACTTCCGAAGGGCATTGCAGTTGTGTGAGCGTTTCATGCGGGCAATAATAGAAAATCTTTGTGGTTCCTTCGCGAAATGTATGGTACCTAATGGCGCTACTTGTGGATACATTCCTATCGACAGCGCTCCGTTCGCCTGCAGTCATGCAGATTCTTAGGCGACTCGACTGCTGGCGGCACAGGAACCAGAATACTGTAACTGGCCGTAGGCACCTTCCGAAGAATAGCTTTGATGGGTTCAACCACTCCGGGATTTTTCAGAACCCGATGTACTTGCTGGCGATGGTGCGGATGTGCTGGCCGTTGAGGATGTGGAAGGTTCTTAGCTTTTCCAGGGTTTCCAGGCGGAAGTGGCTGAGGGGCGTCCAGACCAGGTGTTTCTTGAGCTTGCGGGCGATTTCGCGCAGGCGGATTCCCGGGCGCCGGGGAGCGATATAGGCCACCAGTCGCTCTCCCGAATAGAGCATGGAGGCGTAGGCAAGCTGTTCCGATGCGCTCAGTCCGTCCGGGCCTTTCACCTGGAACAGGTCCGGGGTGTGGCGTGGGGGGAAAATCATGGAGAGCCCCCCGTAACGGGCGCGGGCAATGCCAGGTCCAATGAGGTCCGCCATGGGGTCGGTGGAAAAAAACGACAAGGTGGATTCATGCACATGTTCTGCGTACCAGGTGCAACGATGTGGATACCTTTCGTCATGATTCTCGTCAAAAAGAATGATGACTGTATCGAGTTTTCCTCGCTGCGGTGGGGTCTCCTTCACCCAAAGTTCGCCTTTATGCCAGTGACGAATGGTTTCGCGAATGTCGATTCCATCGAGGAGGGAAGAGGAAAAGGGCATAGTGCGGACACTTTGAGCCTGCAGGGTGCGTAGAGTTTGTTGGCGGGCCCTAAGATTAAAACGCTCGACGATCAAGTCTTCGGGCAGATGACTGCAGGAGCGGCTGGGATTCCAGGTGCCTTGCCATTTTTTGCTTTCTTCCGGGCGCGGGTCCTTGCGTAGCTTAATGGTTTTCCAGGTGCGGGGAATATCGCTCAGAATGTTCCAGGCATCCTCGGATTCGCTTCCGAAGGGAGTGCGGATTTTTTCCATACCCAGCTTAAGAAACGGGCCATTGCCGGGCAGGAATGGATACGCCTGCGCCTGTTCCAACAGCTTGGCACCAAAGGAATCCCCCAGGACACCTTTGGAGGCGGTGACCCAGTTAAACAGGTCGGGCATCAATTGTTGATCTTCAGAGGAAAGTTTGGTTAGGTAGGTTAGAGTAGCCTGCAAGCGGGCGGGGGAAATCTTGAGGCATTTTCCGTCGGCCTCCATGAGGTCGCGGGTGTGTAGCAAAAATCCTTTGCAGAGCGAGGTTTGGTCCGGAAGTCCGGAGAATGGATCTCCACGATTTTCTTCCACGAGCCCCGCGAAAAAGGGGATTTCTCCTAAGGCAAAATACAAATGGGCCGGTTTGATGGGCCACATTTCCGTGGTGATGGGTGGCAATTCCGTGAGGTGGGAGAGGGGCTGGGGGAATTCCAAAGCCTTAATTAATTCTGCAAATTCACTGATATGGCAGAGCAGAATCGTGTCCTGTCCGGAGAGCATGGCATTTTGAATGTTGTGTGCAAATTTCGCGAACCAGGCGGGGGAATCCACCGCTTCCGGACTCGTGGCAAGCACGGGCCAATGGGCCAAAATCCAGGAGCGAAAGTCAATACCTTCAAGGCTCCAAGGATCCGGGAAACCTAGGGCGGAGCGGGGATTGGGGATCTGGTCAGGACCCACAAATTGCAGGACGACGCGGGACTGCCGGGTTTGGCGAATGGCTTCAATGTAGGCATCGCAAGGGTCCGCGGGAAAATAGGCGCAGGATTCTTCTTGTCGCAAAACCAAGCCGTGGATTACAGGGAGTTCATCCACCAGCAGCTCCACCTGCGCTTGAATGCTCTGGGGAAGGGGCAGGAGGATGCGGGCATAGGTGCGGGATTGGAGGTGCTTGCGCAGCGCGAGGCTACAGGCAGCGTTCCCGTGTATAATGGGGAAGACCCAGAGATGTGGCGCAAGGGGAATCATACTAAGGGTTGTCCTGTAATGGCTGTCATGCCCGGCACGGGCATCACCGACGCACGTAGCTGAGTTCTGTGATGCCCGTTCCGGGCATGACAAAAACAACGGGCATGACACATATCCAGCAAGCAACCTGGACCCCCGTCTTTGCAGGGGTGACAGGCACTAGGGGTGTAGGCTATGGCTTGGTGGATAAAGTCAATCTCCATATTCCATGTTTTTTCGAACGAAATGGCCCGCTTAGGGCTTCCCATTTCCAGGGTTCAGGTCTTCTTCGTCCTCGTCGAAAAAGAAGTCCTGAGAGTCCATGCGGGGCGTTTCACCAAATTGCTGCTTGCGTTCCAGAGCAAGGGATTCCAGGTCAAAAGCGTTCCCACCCAGAACCTGACCCACTGCCTGGGTAAAGGCTTGGGGGATGCCCAGAGAGGAATTGGCGTCCATGAGCCGCAGGGCGTAGCGGTTGATATTGATGCCATCGCGGATGGAAAATGGTAGATCAAGTTGATGGGCTTGTTGCAGATAAGAAACGCAATACTGGAGAATTTCTTCCGAAGAGTCGGGTACGGAATATTTGAGGATGGCAAGCTCTTCATCCCGGCCCGGAAAGGGGAGTTCGATGGCGGGTTGGATGCGGGAGAGGATGTATTCCGGGACCTCGTAGGTAGATGCGTCTTCGTTCATGGTTACGCAGCAACGAAATTCTGGATGGGCCTTGACGGCAAAGCCTGCGATGATGGATTCGATGGTGCGACGATGGTCCAAAAGGCCCGCGAGGGAGGCCCAGGATTTTTCGGGCATGCGGTTGGCTTCATCCAAAATGGCAATTCCCCCTGTCAGGACTGCACTCAATAGTGGAGAAGCGTGGTAATGAATTTTGCCATCTTGGCCCAGTACGGGATTGATCACCAAGTCTTCGGGACGGGTGTCCGAGGTGCACTGCATCAGGTAAACCGGGCGCTCGAAGGATTGTGCCACGGCAAGCGCCAAGGTGGTTTTGCCTAGACCCGGAGGTCCCAGCAGGCGCGGGATCATGGGCCAGTCGCCCGGTCCCAGGATTTTCCAGCAGGCGCGCAACTGCCGGAAGGGTTCGAGCTGTGCGATCCACTCCACCTTTCCCTGGACTTCGGGGCTAAGGCGGATGGGGACTCCCTGAACATCAATGGTGATGGTTGTCATGTTCTGAATATAGGTAAAGCCATTAGAGATATTGACGGGAGGTTTGGTATATGCTAGGTTCATTGATATGATCGTTACTGGTATTGCGATATGCAAAGTGTTTATGGATTCATACCCGGCACCCCCTGTTCCGGGGGCAGGCTCATATCACAGAACTCTGGTGGATGCACGGTGATGCCCGTTCCGGGCATGACAAGAATGGCGGGCATGACAAGAATGGCGGGCAGGACAGGAATGGCGGGCATGGTCTTGGTTGCCCTTGCTCTTTTGATGTTCGGCTGTAGCCAATCTTTGGAAGCGGATTTGTATTCTCCAAAGGACACCAGCTCCTCCGCCCAATCCTCCTCTATTCCTCTTTCCTCCTCCTCCGCGAGCTGTGGTGGCGCGGTGGATTGCGGAACCATTTTGGATGACCGCATAGGGGCTGGGCAAAGCTACCGCTGGGTGCAGATTGGCGCGCAAAAATGGATGGCGGAAAACTTGGCCTATCGTGGCGAAACGGGACTGTTGGGGCAATGTCTCTGGGATTGCAGTGTCTATGGGCTGCTCTATAACTGGAACGAAGCCGTGCAGGGGGATTCATCCATGCAGGCCCTCTCCGAGGTGCAAGGCCTGTGCATGCCGAGGTGGCATGTCCCCAGTGAGGATGAATGGGCAACTCTTGAATCCTTTGCGGGTCAGTATGGGGATCCCGCAATGATGCTCCGATCTACCGAAAGTTATTGGATAACCGATCCGGGCTCTGATTATTTCGGTTTTTCCGCACGCCCGGGCGGATCATTTAGCTCTTCCAACATGGTGGCTGAAGGGTATTACGGGATGTGGTGGACTGCGACGAGTTATTCGACTTCCTTAACTACCTATGAAGTGCTCTCCCAATCCATATATGGCGGTGTACCTGGCATGGCGCGGAATCGATTGCCCCCAGATGCCAGATTGAGTGTGCGCTGTGTTGCCGACTGAGGAATTCGCCCAGACCTTTCCATTTCTGGGTTCTGCGGATCCGGCATTTTTGCAGGAGTTGAATTCCATTACCCGCATAACCGTTTTGCCTCCTGGCACTCGGGTCTATCATCCCGGAGATCCATGCGCGGCCTTAGCCTTTGTACTGGAAGGGTGCATCCGGGTATTTCTTGCAGGGGAGTCGGGTCGCGAAATATCCCTTTACCGCATCGAGCGCGCCCAAACATGCATTCTAAGCACCTCCGCGATTCTGGGAAGCTCCGCATTCCCTGCCTTCGCCGAAGTGGAGTCCGAAACCCGTGCCATTTTGATCCCTGCAACGCTCGTCCAATCCTGGATGGAAACGCATGCCATTTGGCGCAGCTTCCTTTTTGGATTGCTGACCAACCGTTTGGGTTCTGTGTTGCTGTCCCTGGAAGAGGTCGCTTTTCAGCGCTTGGATATCCGCTTGGCCCAGCTTTTGGTGGAGCTTGCCCACGGAGGGCTCGAGATCCGCAACACCCATCAGGAATTGGCTGCCGAGCTAGGTACCGCAAGGGAAGTGGTGAGCCGCGTGCTACGGGATTTTGAGAACAAGGGTTGGATCAAGCGGTCGCGGGGCGGGCTTGCCATCGTAAATTCCCAGGCCCTTGAAGCTCTTGGGTGACATTGTCACGGACTCCATTTCGGGGAGAAGGTATCTTAGCGAAAGATCAAACACCCAAATGGAGAAAAATATGAAATGCAATGTTGGAAAAATCGACCGGATCCTTCGCATCGTTATTGGGCTTGGGATTATCGGTGCCGGAGTGGCACTGCAAGGCTGGTGGGGCCTGATTGGTATTGTTCCTTTGTTTACCGCTGCAGTGCGCTGGTGCCCACTTTATGTACCCCTAAAAATCAAAACCTGATTCACCCCCAGGGCAAATGCATTAAAACACAAACGGGATGCCTTTTTAGTGTCATGGCCGGAAGGGCCATCACCGCATCGCGCCCGGACAATGCAGCAACAAGCCCCGGTGATCCCTCGGTGGGACCGTTCGGGCTTTGCCCGTTACGGACACATGTCCACTTTGTGGAGTTCGGGGGATGACAAGGATAGCCGGGCATAACAACCCAAAAAGCCACTGGATGTCGCAACACCATTGACGATGTTAGTATCTTTCGGGTTTATTGAATAAGGATTTTGTTTTGGATCTTTCCATTCCTGTTTTTCGCGAAGCCCCGCACGCTTGTCCGTATATTCCGGAGCGCTTATGCTCCAATATGCGCTTTGTACTTCCCCAGGCCGATCCCTTTTTTATGGATTTGCTTTTGGAACAGGGCTTCCGACATTTTGGGGACAATTTCTTTCGCCCGGCATGCCCGGATTGTCAGGCCTGCGTGGGCATCCGCGTGCCCATTTCCACCTTCCGCGCGAATACCAGTCAGCGTCGTTGCCTTAAAAAAAATTCGGACCTGGTTATCGACTCAGGGCCGGTGATTGTGGATGATGAAAGGCTTGATTTGCTCAATCGTTTTCAGATTGCCCGTTGGATCGACAAGGACTGGGGTTTGATTGAGTACACTGCCGAACAGTATATGTCCAGCTTCTCCTGGGTGGGTCAAGTCACGCAAGAAGTTACCGTACGCAATGCCGAGGGAACCCTTGTGGCTGTAGGTATTGTGGATTTTGCCCAGACGACTGCCAGCGCCACCTACCACTACCACGACCCCCTTGAGGCCCGTCGTGGCCTAGGAACCTGGCTATTGTTAAAAGAGATCGATCTTCTCCAGAAAATGCGACTGCAATACCTTTACCTTGGCCTCTGGAATGGGGAATGCAAATCTCTGGATTACAAAAAACGCTATCAGCCCTTTGAAATGCTATATGCTGATCTTTGGGTTGCTGAATAATTCAATGGCAGCCTGACCAACTTTTTTTGTGTCATAGTAGGCGTACCCCCCACAGATCGCGATCCCGAGGAGCGGAACCATGCGGAGAATCACGCGGCCACTCAGCTTTTCCGCACTACGGGCTCCAACCTTGCGCAACAAGGCCGTCAGAGCTTTTTTCCCAAATCCGGACATCAACGCTCTCTGACCTGTTTTCACTAAAAAGTCCCGTGCCACCTGGCTCGCTGCATGCCGGAAAAGGCACCAGGCCATTTCTTCCCGGCCCAGGAATCCAAATTTTCCGTATGTCGCAGCAATATCGGCAACCAGCTGGGATTGGATGCGCCAAATGTTCACCAGATCGGGGATCAGGGTGAGCAAGGAAAAGGGCCCCGCCGGAATGGCAAGAGTTCCGCTTTGCCAGGCGGAAGCCACGCAGGCCTTGTGGATCAAAAGTTCTGCTGTATCCCGGGGTTGAGCGGATTCTTTCAGAATGGAAGCGGGGATGGAAGAAATGACGCCCATGAGAAGGCGTTCCGTCTTTTCCTCGAATAAGCCCTGGACTCCGGACTTGGGAGAAATGGGAAAGTAATTGGATTTCATTGGTCACCTCAAAGAATCATCACTATCATCTTACCAAGCGAGCCTTCCAAAGGCAAGCGGAAAGATCCATTCTTTTCGATGATGAGGGCTGCAAGCTGATGTATCCAAGGTTTGGAGCATTCGACGGAGGAGATCACCACATCCTGGTTTTCTGCGCGGGCTTCGAGGCTGTATTGCAGGGTCGCCTGAATGGGTTCCGATTCGCCTTTGAGCAGAATCGAAAGGAAAATGCGGTGTGTGCTGGGATCAATCTCGAGGGATTGGACCCGGCCAAAGCGTTGAACGAGTTCGCTTTGGTTGGCCGCAGCCCTTATGGCCATTGATCGCAGGGAATCCACGGCTTAGGTCTTGGTCAGGATTTCGGGACCATTCGAGGTGAGCGCGATGGTGTGCTCGAACTGGGCCGAAAGTTTGCCATCGGCGGTGAGGACGGTCCAGCCATCGTTCAGGGTTTTCACCTTCCAGCCGCCTTCGTTGATCATGGGCTCGATGGTAAAAATCATGCCTTCTTCGAGCAGGGGGCCCGGGCGGTTTTGGCGGTAATGGAGAACCAAAAGGTCTTCATGGAACTGCCGGCCAATGCCGTGCCCGCAATAGTCGCGGACCACCGAATAGCCATGCTCATCGGCCAAATCTTCAATGGCCAGGCCAATATCGGAAAGCCGTGCCTTGGGGACTGCGCAGGCCGCGATGCCCACAGCGAGGCATTGACGAGCCACATCGATCAGGTTTTGTGCCGAGGGGGCGATGATTCCAACCGGATAGGTTGCGGAACAATCGCCGTGATAGCCTTCCAATTGACAGGTGACATCAATATTGATAATGTCGCCTTCTTTGATGATGAATGGCCCGGGAATTCCGTGGGTAACACAGTCGTTCACCGAGGTGCAGACCGACTTGGGGTAGCCGTGGTAGTTCAAGGGGCTTGGGTAGGCGCCGTTGCGCACCGTATAGTCATGCACAAAGGTGTTGATCTCGTCGGTGGTGATTCCCGGTTTGACCAGCTCCGCCGAGCGTTCCAGAATTTCAGCGGCCAGGCGGCAGCTGTTGCGCATGAGCTCAAGCTCACGCTTCGATTTGAGGCGTAGCTTGGCCATCGGAAACCTTGGGAAGATCGGTAGTTTCGTCGCTCTGTGGGCCAAACCCCATCCAGTAATAGCGGTCCAGCAGGTAGGCGAGCAATTCCTTTTCTTCGTCGACCGCGGCGAGCTGTTCGACCAGTGGAATGTAGCGCTTGACCCGGTCACGCGCCTTTTGACTCAAGACGCGCTTTTCGCGTTCGAGTACGGCCACGGTGCGCTGACGCACGCGGCTTCCCAGGGCGTCCTCGTCCAGGGGAAGTTGCTTGAGGAACTGAATTCCGAAATCAGCAGCCGTTTTGTTGAGCTCGATTTCTTCGACTTGGGTGCAAAGGGTGATGGCAACGCCACTGCGGCCTGCACGGGCCGTGCGACCGGAACGATGCACATAAACTTCATGGTCATCGGGGAAGTCATGGATAATGACATGGCTCACATGGCTCACGTCGATTCCGCGGGCAGCGACATCGGTTGCGATGAGGATGTTGAGCTCTTTGTCGCGGAAGGATTTGAGGATGCGTTCACGCTGTTTTTGTTCGATGTCGCCACTGAGTGCGCCCACCTTGAATCCGTAATTGCGTAGAAACTCTTCCAGGTAGGCCACATCGCGCTTCATGTTGCAGAAGATGATGCAACAATCGGGGTTTTCCCATTCCAGAACCTTGACCACCATGGAGTCCTTTTCCATGGCTTCCACCAAATAGTAGCGGTGCTCCAGGTTGTGGGCAATGACTTGGTCGTAGGAGAGGGAAAGGAATTCTGCGGTCTTGCGCTGGAATTCGCGGGCCAGGCTTCGCACGGTCTGGGGCATGGTGGCGGAGAAAAGCGTGGTGCAGATTTCTTTGGGCAGGTAGCGGCGGATTTTCTGCATGTCGGGGTAGAAACCCATGGAGAGCATCTCGTCGGCTTCGTCCAAAATCAAGTCACGCAGGGAGAGGAAGTCCACATTGCCACGTTGCACATGGTCCAGTAGGCGACCCGGTGTAGCAACAATAATATGGACGCCTTGGCGCAGGGCTTGAAGCTGAGGCTCGTAACTTACGCCTCCGAAAATCGCGACGGAACGGATTCCGGTGCCTTTGGCGAGCTTGACCACCTCGTTGTGAACTTGAAGCGCGAGTTCGCGGGTAGGAATTAGAATCAAAGCCTGGGGGAAGGCGTGAGAGCGTTCAATTACCTGGATGAGCGGGAGTACGAAGGCTCCGGTTTTGCCCGAACCGGTTTTGGACTGGATCAGCATGTCGCGCCCGGCCATCATGTAGGGCATGGTTTTGCGCTGGACCGGCATCAGATCGTCCCAACCCAGGTCTTTGATGGTCGTCTGCAGTTCGGGGCTAAGCTGGCTGAATACGAAATCGTCCAACTTGTTCTGTGGCTCGATGATTTGGGCCGGAGTCAGGAACGGATTGTTGGGCGTAATATCTTGTCTAATTTCACTCATGCCGACAAAGGTAGAAAAATGCAGTTCACCCCTTGCGGAGTGCGAAGGCCAGGATGGAAAAGGCCGAGGCGACATTCAGCGAGGCTTTGCGGCCGTGCATGGGGATAAACACTTTGTGGTTGCAGGCAGAGAGTAGTTCAGGCGCGATACCAAGCTCCTCATTTCCGAGCACAATGAGGCCTTGACCAGGGAACACAAAATCGTGGATGGATTGGGCTCCATCCCCCGTTTCCAAGGCCAGGACGGGGTGTCCGGAATCTTTGTAGTGCCCAATGCAGTCCAAGGGAGACTCCCAGCGTTTGCAGGAGATCCAGGTCTCTGCGCCCCGGGCTGCGCTTCGTAGGGCCACATGAGTCGGGTCAGGAGTGTATCCACTGAGATGCACCTGGGAAAGGCCGAAACAATCCACGGTGCGAATTATGGAGCCCACATTGTATGCCGAGCGCAGATTGTGGGCGAGGACGGACCAACCCAGGGCAGGGGAGCGGGGCTTGAGTTCGTCCCCTGGGTCTTGCTGGAGATACACATCCCTCTCAAGTCCTAGACCCGCCTCCGTTCGCCACTGCTGGTAAAGATCGAGCAATTGAGGGTGGGTTAGGGATTGTCCTAGCAAATAGCCGGTGCTGGCTGGTCCCAGGTGCCATTGGCAAAGTTGGTTGTATTCCGAAAGGGCCTGCTTCCAATCGTTGCCCAGCCGAAGCAAGATCACCCGCACCAAGTCGGCAAGTTTCTTGGCCCGATTTTTGGGGGCAAGGGCCAAAAATTTGCTTTCAGAAAATCCCATGGGCAAAATGTATCAAAAAGACAAAAGAAAACCCCGCGAGCAAATGCCGGCGGGGTTGAAAAGGAAAACGACACGATTTAGCGCTTAATGAACCCGTTCTTTTTGGGGTTGAATCCCTCTGGGAACTGGGTCTTGGAGTCATAGAGGCATTCTTTGGCCTGGAGCTTCTTCATGGTGGCGCGGGAAAGGTCAGCACCGGAGAAGTCGACACGTTCCATCTTGGTGTCGGCATCAAATTTGGCATTCTTCAGGTCTGCGTTGATGAAGGTGACAAAAGACAGCTTGGCGCCGGAGAAGTTTGCGCCCATCATTTGGGCCATGTTGAAGGACGAGCGTTCGATGTTGCCATTGGCCAAGTTGGCTTTGACCAGGTTCGCCTTGTCAAAATCACACTTATAGATGTAGGCGCCATCAAAAACGGCCTTGTCCATATCGGCACCCTTGAAGCTCACCTTGCTGAGTTCGGCATCGAAGTAGGAAGTGCCAGGAAGCTTTGTGCCTTCCATGGAAGTTGCAATGACCTGGCTCTTATCGAATACGCAACCCGAGAGGTCGAGTTTATCGAATTTCATGTTCTTCAGTTTGGATTGGGCAAAGGAAGCCTTTTGCAGGCTGGTCTTGCTCAGGTCAACTTCGTTGAAGTAGGTGAGGGAGAGGTCTGCGCCCTGCAGGTTCACATTGTCAAAGTCAGCTCCATCAAAAATGGCGCGGGACAGGCCGGCCTTGCTGAAGTTCACGCCCTTCATGGCGACTTTGCTGAAGTCGGCGCGGATTAGATTACAGTTGTTGAAATCGGTGTTGACCATGGTGGATTTGGAAAAATCCGCTTCGCCCAGGAGCGAACGGCCAAACTTGGTGTTGGTCAGGTTGGACTTGGAGAAGTCGGCTCGGGTAAAGTCGACGTCTTCAAGATTGGCGCCCGTGAGGTTGGCTTTGTAAATCTTGCATTCGTCGGAGACTTTGATGGCCTTCATGTTGGCGCCCACCAGGGATGCCTTGTCAAAACGGGAGTCCAGCAGGGTCGCGCGATACAGATCGGCGGAATCCATGTTGGCTTCGGTAAAAGTAGAGCCACGCATATCGGCGCTCTTGATCAGGGCACCCCGCAGTGTGGCCCCTTCAAAATTAGGGTTCTCGAATACAGCGTTCTGGAAATTGGAATGGGAAAGCTCGGCCTTCTCAAAATCAACATCGGTGCCGGTAGAATGGCCAAAATCGGCGTTCTTGCCGTTGGCTTCCTTGAAATTGAAATTGTCGATCTTTTTGCTACGGAAGGAAATGTTGAGGTCTTTCCGTTCGTAGTTCTGAGCCATGCCCATTTGGATGAGTAGCCCGAGGCTAAAGACGGTGGTGATTTTTGGAAGCCGATTTGCGAAGCTATGATTCATGAAAATTAACCCTTGGTTTCTCAGGTGAAAAACAGTTTTGGTTTAAAATAAATAATGTAAAGGGCGAAAGGGTAAAAAAATGCTAAGTTGCCCACGATGGATTTTAGACTTCCCCAGCAAGCCGATGTGGCCGTCTGTGGTGCGGGTCCTGCGGGACTGCTCGCAGCATGGCGCCTGGCTCAATCTGGACTTTCCGTTGCGCTGCTTGACCGGCGGGACCCTTGGCGTGAGCCTGTGTCCTGCGCCGAAGCGGTCCATGCCCAGGGATTATTGAAATGGGCGGGCGAAATTGACCCGGCTTGGGTGCGTGGAACCGTCAACGGAGTCGTCTTTGTTTCTCCTAACGGAACCCGAGTCGACTACCTCCAGCCCAATTCCGGCCTCATCCTGGACCGCGCCGAGATGCATCGTGGCCTGGCTGAGCGCGCTGTGGCCGCAGGTGTTCAGGTTCACTTCCGCGCCAATGTCCAATCTTTGGAGAGTGTGGGCAGTTCCTGGGTTGTCCGTGGATTGCTCGATGGAGTTTCGGATTTTTCCTTGACCGTCAGGGCTGTTGTCGATGCCAGTGGGCCCGGTGGAAAGCTGACAAAAGGCATCCCGGGCCTCGAATCCCTCGAAAACGGCTCTTTTGACTTAGAACCCGCCGTGTTCACCATCCTGGAGGGAATCGAGTTCCCTGGGGACATGATTGAATTGGATTTTGGTTCGCGATTATTCCCGGGTGGCTACGGGTGGGTGTTTCCCCGTAGCGACAAGTCTGCCAATGTGGGAATCGTGATTGGCCGGGACCATTTGTCCAAAGCATCTCCCCGCAAGCTTTTGCAACAATGGATTTCGGAGCGGTGGCCCAATGTTTCTGTGGGGGCATTTTATGGTGGAGCGATTGCCTGCGGGCAAAGTCCGCGCGCCCTTGCTGCCAAAGGTGTATTCAAGGCTGGGGATTCCGCAAGCCAAGTCAATCCCATCAGTCGTTCCGGCATTGTCGAGGCGATGAAGGGCGGGACTCTGGTGGCCAAAGCCATCGCCGAGTGGCTCAAGGCTCCCACGCCCGAGCAGCGCAAGGCCATCGAATCCAACCTGCTGCAGGACTGGAATGCCGTTCAGGGCGAAGTCCACGATCGCCTAGGCCGGGCCAAGCCCGCCTTTGGTTCCATTCCCGATCATGTATTTGATAAGGCGGCCCGCCGAATCACCAATATTCCCTTGGTAAAGCGGACCTTGCCTCGCATTTTCTTCACCACTCTCCTCGGATCGCCTTCCCTCCTGTGGCGGATGCGTTCCCTCATGGGATTCTAAATGAATGAAGGTTCCTTCGCGAAATGAATGATTTGTCCTATTTTCCCATAGGATGGAAAATCATATTGCCCACTGGGGCAGATCGTCGCACAAAAGGGAGACTATTAGTCTCGATGAGTACTGCTCACCGTCGCATGCCTTGCATGCTCCATTGCGGACCCGGGCTTCCGGGGTTCGCGATCCCCTGTGTTCAATATGCTTCCCCATCCCCTTGCCCTTTGTTACGCACCGCGAAGAAACCTTTTGTGGATAAACCACGGCCCATAAACCATTTCATGGTAACGGGCCGTAGACTCCTTCGTACGTTAGGTTCAGATTATATTTTTCACTCAGAATGGCAAGGAGCCCGATGAAAACGATTGCTGAAAATCAAGCCGAAGTCCGTGCCATTTTTGCCGCGTTCTCCGATCCGGATGAGAAGTGGAAATGGTTATTGCAGATTGCCCGGGAACATCCCGGCATGGACCCCAAGCTCAAGGACGAAAAATTCCTGGTGAAGGGATGCGC
Source organism: uncultured Fibrobacterota bacterium (assembly GCA_903876665.1). GTDB lineage: Bacteria > Fibrobacterota > Fibrobacteria > Fibrobacterales > Fibrobacteraceae > CAIRAY01. The sequence continues at coordinate 101,714 of CAIRAY010000124.1, forward strand.
TGCGCGCATGTTCCTGGTGCCCGAGTTCAAGGACGGGGTTCTTTGGTTGCACATGGACACCGAAGGGGGCGCGGAAAACCCCCTGATTTCCCGGGGTCTGGGCGCCTTGGCTCTGCGCATTTATAACCAGCAAAAGCCATCAGAGATATTAAAGACCAACAATGGGTTCTTCCAGGACATTGGTCTCAATGTGGGCCTTTCGGCCTCGCGCGCCAACGGCTTCGCCTCCCTGCTCAAGCAAATCGGGCTCTATGCCCAGGTATTTGCTCGGCTTGAGACCGCGGGGTAGTATTTTGACTTAGGTCAATCCCTCGAAGAAGTCGTTGCCCTTGTCGTCCACGAGGATAAAGGCGGGGAAGTCCTTGATGGTGATCTTGCGGATGGCTTCCATGCCCAGCTCCGGGAAGTCCAAGACTTCGTTGGAGAGGATGTTGTTCTTGGCCAGGATGGCGGCAGGGCCGCCGACGGAACCCAGGTAGAATCCACCGTATTTTTTGCAGGCTTCGGTCACGGATTTGGAGCGGTTGCCCTTGGCCACCATGACCATGCTGTAACCCATTTTCTGGAATTCATCCACATAGGGATCCATGCGGTTGGCGGTGGTGGGACCAAAGCTTCCGGTGGCCATGCCTGCTGGGGTCTTGGCTGGACCGGCGTAGTAGACCGGGTGGTTCTTGAAATAATCGGGCAATTTGCCGTCTTTTTGTAGCATTTCCCAGAGCTTGCTGTGGGCCATGTCGCGTGCCACGATCATGGTGCCCGAGAGTTCGAGGCGGGTCTTGATAGGGTACTTGCTCAGCTCTTTGCGAATTTCGTCCATGGGACGGTTCAGGTCGATCTTGACCGCAGGGGCAATGGTGGAAGCTTCGAGGCCTTCCAGGAAGCGTGCGGGATTGTTTTCGAGTTTTTCGACAAACAAGCCTTCGGAGGTGATTTTTGCCTTGATATTGCGGTCGGCGGAACAGCCCACGGCAATGCCTACGGGGCAGCTGGCCGCGTGGCGTGGCGCACGGATCACCCGCACGTCATGCACAAAATATTTGCCACCGAACTGGGCGCCGATGCCTGAATCCTGGGCCATCTTAAGAACCTTGGCTTCCCAATCCAGGTCGCGGAAAACCCGGCCTTTTTCGTTGCCACTGGTGGGCAAATGATCCAAGTAACCTGCGGATGCCATCTTGACCATCTTCATGGTGAAGTCGGCCGAGGTGCCGCCAATGCAAATGGCGAGATGGTAGGGGGGGCAGGCCGCTGTGCCTAGGTATTTAAGCTTCTCTTTGAAGAATTTTTCCAGTTCTTTTTCGTTCAGGAGCGACTGGGTCATGGGGAACAGCAAAGTCTTGTTGGCGGATCCACCACCCTTGGCAATAAAAAGGAATTTGTATGCATCACCTTCTTCCGCGTAGATGTCGATTTGGGCGGGGAGATTGTTGCCGGTGTTCTTTTCTTGGGTCATGGAGAGCGGAGCGATTTGCGAGTAGCGGAGGTTGCGCTCCTGGTAGGCCTGGAACACGCCTTTGCTGATGGCTTCGGAGTCGTCGATGCCGGTCCAGATTTGTTGACCCTTTTTAGCGATAACAGTTGCGGTGCCAGTGTCCTGGCAGGTGGGCAATTGCCCTTCGACTGCAACAACTTGGTTTTCCAGCATGTTGCGGGCCACGAACTTGTCGTTGGTGGAGGCTTCGGGATCCAGGAGGATGGTGCGGAGCTTTTCGAGGTGGGCCGGCCGGAGCTTGAAGCCAATTTCTTCCATGGCGGTCTTGGTCAGGAGGGTTAGTGCTTCGGGCGAAACCTGGAGCATTTTCTTTCCGTTGAATTCGGTGCTGGAAACACCTTCGGAGGAAATTTTGACATATTCGGTGGTGTCTTGACCAAATTGGACCAGTTTCTCGTATTCGAATTCCATGGAAGCCTCGCGAAAGTTATTGAATCCTGAATCTAGAATTTTTAAGAAAAAACGCACACATGGGGTAGGATCGCCACAGGGCAAACCCATTTATAACGCAACCGAGCATTGCTTCACTCCCGACTCTATTGTCACCCAGGCTATATTCATCCTCGCGTAGGCGAGGATCTAAGGGAAAATGGAGTTGTTTTCCCTAGGCCCAGCATGCCTCGTCGGATTTATATTGACACGAACCCAAAAAAAGATGAACATTCAAGGGTTGATTCATTTTTTGAGGTCACCATGAATGTTGCCATATTGGGCGCATCGAACAAGCCGGAACGGTATTCCTATATGGCCCTGCAAAGGCTAAGGGCCCACGGTCATGTGGTTTTTCCGGTTCATCCAACCCTTTCGTCCATTGACGGGGTCCCGGTTTTTCGGGATCTGGATTCTATTCCCGAGGCCATCGATACCCTGACTCTTTATGTTGGACAAGAAATTTCTACCAAGCAACTGGAAAAGATTATTAGATTGAAACCAAGACGGGTCATTTGTAATCCCGGAGCGGAAAACTTCGAGCTCGAAAAAGCTCTTTCCGCACTTGGGATTCAGGTTGACCAAGCATGTACACTGGTTCTTCTCGGGACGAATCAGTTTTAAATTTTTAACAAGCGAGGAATCATGCATCTCAGAAATAGTCTCCTAGTCCTAGTCGCGACCGTAGCCCTTAGCTTCGCTGCGACTGCACCTAAAACAGCGACTCCAGCGCCAGCTCCGGCCGCTGTTGCTCCAGCACCGGCTCCGGCTGTTGTTGAGCCTGCCCCGGCCGTTGCGCCTGTCGTTGCTCCCGTAGCGACAACTCCCGCCGTTGCACCAGCACCAACACCAGCACCTGCACCGGAAGCCGTTGCACCTGTCGTGGCCCCTGCCCCTGCGGCTGTTGTGGCTCCAGCTGCGGAAGCCGTGGTTGCGCCGGTAGCGACGCCCGCTCCTGAAACGGTTGTTGTGCCAACTCCCGACACCACAGCCTCCACCGAAGTTCTCGAAGCCAAACCCGCGCCAGCCGCAGTTGTCGTAGCCACACCTGCTCCCGCGCCAGCTCCTGCCCAAAAAGTTGCCGAGCCCGTCAAGAAGCCCGAAAGCAGCTCCGAAAGCATGCCCATGGCCTCTGGTGACACCGGTAAAGAATCCTTGGTTGAAAATCCATGGGAGTTTGTGCTGGTTACGGCCTGCTTTGCAGCCACTGTTTTGCTGATCATGTTCACTGGCGAAAAGTAATTCGCCAAACCCGATTTTTGGCCCGGCCCTTCAAAGGTTGGGCCTTTTTTGTTTTCCGGGCGGCTCTCCAGGGCAATCGGTCCAAGACCCCATCACATTTGTCTATATTCTCCTTATCCCCAAACCGGAGCGCCCAACTCATGAATCTTCCCCGCATCCTCATTATCCTCTTTGCCCTGCAAACCCTTGCCCTAAACGCTTTTGCGCAGGACGAGAACATGGCGGTGATCGATGTGCAATTAAAGGGCAAGGCCAAGGAGCTGTTCAGCCCCGAAGAGAAGGAATTCCTTTCGCAGGTGATTCGTGGGCAGGCTTCGCAGATTCTGGGCGGTTCGGTGAATATTTTGAGCCAGGCAAGCTACAAGAAGCTGGTGCGCGCCAACTCCGAGGGCTGTAACGAGGCCGGTTGCTTCGCAGGCTTTTTGGCGGAAATCGGTGTGGACTTGGGCGTGCAGCCCGTGGTGAGCTTTGCGTTTGGCAAGCTGAACCTGACCCTTGAAGCCGCCGACAAGCGGGCGACCATCGCTAGCCGCACGCTCACAGCCCCTGCCACAGCAGAAGGCAAAAACAAGCTGGGCGAAGACGCCCAGGTGGCCGCCAAAGAATTGTTTACGGAGGTTGCGGTGCGCCTGGGGGTTTTGCAGGGAACCGTTACGCAAACCCCGCAGACCGCCCGCGAAGGCACGCGCGAAGAATCCGGCACAGGCGAACTCGACCTGGGCGAGGCACCCGTGCTGGTGCGCCTCGAAAGTACCCCCGCCGGCGCCGTAGCCATGATCGACGGCAAGCTCGCCTGCTCCGCCACCCCTTGTGGCAAAACGCTCCCTGCAGGGGCCCATAGCATCCAGTTCGGCCTGGAGCGCTACCTCGACACCACCCTTGCAATAACGGTGCGCAGTGGCATGCCCAAGGTCGCCGTAAAACTCACCCCCGGCTGGGGCACCCTCGACATATCCACCTCGCCAACGGGCCAGCCCGTGCAGGTGAACGGCAAGGACCAGGGCGTAAGCCCCTTGCACCTGGAACTTTCCCCTGGCATCTACGAACTGGCCCTAGGTAGCGACTGCATGCGCCGCAAGACGGTGACGGTGAATTTGGCCCGTGGGCAGACGCGCCAAGTGTCCGAGGCCCTAGTGGCCCGTGAAGCAGGCCTTAGCCTGCAGGCCAGCGATGCCAAGACCGGCGACGACCTTGCCGCCCGGGTGTTTGTGGATGGCAGGCAGGTTGGCGAGACGCCTTATGTGGGCAAGGTATCCACTTGCGCACAAACGATCGAAGTGGAAGCCGATGGCTACCCGCGCACAGAAGTGAAGGTACAGTTGGCCGAGGGCAAAAAGACGCAGGCTACGGTCAAGCTGGAGCAGGGCTCCAAGGACATGGCCACAATCCCTGCCGGGTGTTTCCAGATGGGCAGCATCGATGG
>CAIRAY010000125.1 GCA_903876665.1 uncultured Fibrobacterota bacterium
CAAGTAAGCGTCCGCTAAAAAAGAATGAATCACTGAAAGATCGGGTAGAGTCAGATTTGGCAGAACTAAAAGGTGACAGAATAAAATTGCGGAATTTCTTTGCATCAAAACATGTAGACTATATTATGTACTAGGTAGTAAATGTGGAGTCAAATGATGCAAAGTTGGTCAAAGAATTTTTAGGTGTAGTTCACCGAACGGTTACGATCTTCTGCCTGGCATATTGTAAGCGATTATGGATATGTGTTTCACCGAACGGTTACTGTATACAGAGGATCCGGCACGTGGACAGCGCCGAATGCGCCATGCCCTTCGAAAACAGTTTGGAATATATGCTGGACGGTTAAAAATTCGTAGGCTGATGAATGTTTTGGGCATTGCTGCGATATACCCGAAACGCAACTTTGCCATGGCAGACAAGCTGCACAAAAAATATCCATACCTCCTGCGCAATGTTGCTGTTACAAGGGTCAATCAGGTTTGGAGTACGGACATCACCTATATCAAGCTGAATGGCGGTTTTGTACCGAGGTGCTTGAACAGGCGTTGGAAAAATATGGCACGCCGGAGATATTAAATACCGATCAGGGCTGTCAGTACACGAGCAATGAATTTACAAGTATTCTAGAAAGCCATGGCATCAGTATCAGCATGGATGGAAAGGGTCGTGCCTTGGACAATATCTTTGTCGAGAGGCTATGGCGCACGGTCAAGTACGAAGATATATATTTGAAAGACTATGGAACTGTTCCAACTTGCAAGAAAGGGCTTGCCGATTTTTTCGAAAGGTACAATAATCGCTGGGAACACAGGGCAAACGCATTAAAATGACATTTTATCAACTGCACCGCTTTTTCAGGGTTTTGTCACCCTCGCGCAGGCGACCGATGTGCAGCCAGTTATCCGTTTGGTCCACTGGCAGCTATGCAAAGCTCGGCCACTTGCGGCTTTGCCGCTTTCCACACAGTGGATATGTGCCTGTAACCGCCGAGGCGAAACCGGCATATCATCCACACAGTGGATATTTGCCTGTAACTGCTGAAGCGGAACAGGCATATCAAGTGGAGCACTATCCACTGTGTGGACCATCACCGTTGCATTCTGAACGCATTGCGGGCACGGTGCGGTGATCTCCGTGCCTACACAGTGGTGTACATGTGTCCGTAATCAAGGGGTACCCCGAACGGCCCCACCGAGGGATGACAAGGATAGCCGTGGATGAATCGATTTAATCCAACATATTGATGACTGTATGCAAAATTTTTCGCAGATATTATTTTAATGCGTTTGCCCTGGCAGGGAACATTCTTTACTTGAAGGTAACTATCCCGTGGAAGTATATTTTGGAAAGATCACGCTAGCAGATGCGGGTTGATCATGTCGGGAAGCCACTTATAATGCTGCTTTTTTCTGTCGAAAAAATTCGACCACTATAGCCGGCATGGTCACATTTCGTGTGGGATCTTCGGAACTATATGCAACAAGGGGTACAGAACGAGAGAAAGTTCGCGGACGAAACTCGTCCAGCAGGGCCAGAGGCGTGAAATCCCGAAAATGCAGGGCTGTTGCTAATTGGAGTAGCAGTATCTTCGAATCCTCGGGCTTTTCCAAGGAACTAGATTTTCTGGCCCAGCCGGGGTAGTTTTCTGGCAAGCCTCTGAAAGGCGCCAAGCCATACGCGCAGGATTGTGGCTATGCAATAGGTGCTCATGTGCTTAAGCAGGCACGATGCGTGGCGAACCGACGCCAGGGTCCATCGCATCACGGGCACCAGGTCCTGTGGCAACACGCCAAAGGTGCAACGGCAGCTCAGGCACAGACAGCGGAGTACCTGAATTGCTTTGAACCGACGATGGGTTGCCTTGCGAAAAAAGTAGCCATGCCGGTGATGGTGGACACAGTTGCACTTTTTGCAACGCACCGGGCTCTCGCCAACGGTTGAGAATGTTGGTATCTTTTAGGGATTGCTCGTTGCATTGCCGAGCTTGATTCCCTGTTAGAGCGCGGTGGCTAACAGAGGTGACCTTCTTGTTTGAAAAGAATCTTTTTCTATTTCCCGATGCAGAATTTACTGAAGATCACATCCAAGATTGCGTCGGTGGTGATTTGACCGGTGATGCCGGCAAGGCTTTCGCGGACTCCAAAAAGTTCGAAGGCGAGCTCCTCGGGGGCTGAGCGGCCTGATTGCAAATGCGCCAAAGCGCGCTCCACTCCGGCGAGGCCGTTTTCGAGACAGGCCAGCTGGCGTTCGCTGGCCATCCAGAATTCTTCGCGCACTTCCTGGGGTGGGAATAAATGGGCTTCGAGGCGTTGCAGAAATTCCGCAATGCCCCAGCTGGAATGGGCTGAAACTGCAGTGCCATCCCCAACGGATTTCTGGTCGAACAGGTCGGCCTTGGTTTGCACCACCCAATGGGACGGATTTTCGGGAGGCAAAAAAGGAGTTCCTTGTTCCACCAGCATAATGGCCAGATCGGCTTGGGCGATGCGTGCGCGAGCTTTTTGTTGCGACGCCATATCTAATTCATCAACAGGGCTACTTGAAATGCCTGCTGTGTCCATGAGGCGGACTTCGCCCCGGTCCAACAGCAAAAGAACTTCGACCACATCGCGCGTGGTGCCTGCCTTGGGCGAGACAAGCAGTCGGTCATCGCAGAGCAACGCGTTGACCAGACTAGACTTTCCGGCGTTAGGCGCGCCATAAAAAACCACCGCAGGGGTGCGGTTTTCGGTGGCTTCGGAGCGAAAATTCTTTTTTAAAGCCCGGAGCTGGGTGCATATTGCATACAACTGTTCTTGCCAGCCACGCTGATCGGCATCGGCTTCTTCTTCGGCGAAATCCACCTCGAGTTCGAGCAGGGCCGATATTTTTTTCACTGCTTCAACAAGGCTTGTGATCTGCTGGGAGAGCCGTCCCGCGAGGAGTCTCTCCGCATTGCGCAGACCACTTTCCACCGTGGCGTGTAGCAATTGTCCAATGGCTTCGGCCTGTACCAGGTCGATTTTTCCCGCTTCGAAGGCCCGTCGTGTAAATTCGCCCGGGTCGGCCAAGCGCACGCCCGCAACCGAGCGGATGGCTTCGACCAGGTGGCGCACTAGCAGAGGGTTTCCGTGCGGGAATATTTCCAGCACATCTTCTCCGGTATAGGATTTTGGCCCCAAAAACACACAACACATCAGGTCATCCAGGGGTTCGCCTGTGCGGGGGTCCCTGGCCCCAGCGCGCGTCATTTCCCGCACCCGAATGGAACCCTTCTCCAGATCCTTGCCCAGCACCTGCCGTAGCACTTCCTGCACCTGGGGTCCCGACACGCGCACTACCGCAATGGCGGATACCCCGTTGGGAGTCGAGGGGGCCACAATCGTCCGGACTTCAAGTTGGTTTTTCATCTGCACAAAAGGTAGAACCAATTTTTGGGCTGTCATTCTTTGGCAGGGGTGGGGGGGCTAGACCCTCGCCTTCGCGAGGGTGACATGGCGAAGTTGGGTGAGGGTGACACGGCGAAGTTGGGTGAGGGTGACATGACGAAGCGCCGCGAGGGTGACAGGAAGCGGTTTGCCCCGGTCATTCTGGGTCGGTCGGGGATTTAGTGTGAAGATTGTACCTTTTGCCCATGAAAAATCGTTTCCGAATTGTTTTGGGCTTGTTTCTGGTGCTTGGGTTCGGTGCCTGCGCGCCCAATTTGGCGGGATCCTGGAAGCCCGGATTGCAAGGTTCAGAAACGCCAACCACCCCCCGAGTGTCGGTCCGGCTACATTCCTCTGCACCCGCATCTGCGAAAGAGTTGGATGGTCTGCGGGCGGGGCTTGTCCGGGCCATCGATTCCACGGGCTGTTTTCCTCCGGACGGACGCACAACTTTCGCATTTTCTCTCACGCCCCGCATGGAGCAAACGCTGGCATGGCCCTGGTATCTGGGCCTGGTCACCGTGGTTTGGCCGGCCCTTCCGCGGACGGGCTCCCTTAGTCTCGACCTGGAAATGAAAATTTTGGTCGGGGGAAAGCTTTCCCGAAAATTGACCCTGACCGAAGCAGAGGATTTTGACTTGTTCTGGTACGGGCTTTATCGGGTTGCGCCCTTGCAGGAGAAGATGGACTTCCTTTATCAGAAGACTTTTGCAAGCTTGGGTTCCCTGCTTTCGAGCCAAGTCTGCCCGGTACTTTGGATCGAAGTGGGTGCGGAGTAGTCCAATAAAAAGCAAAACCCCGGCTTTCACCAGGGTTTTGTGCTTGCGCAAAAAATCGCTTATTTGGCCGCAGGCTTCTTGGCTTTTGGAGCGGGGCTAGCCTTTGGCGCCACCACTTTTGGTGCAGCCTTTACAGCTGGCTTGGCTACTACAGCAACGGCCTTCTTGGTCTTGCTTGGCTTGAGACGGGTCTTGCCCGAGCTACCAATACAGATTTTGCCACGCTTGGAACGTTTGTCGCCTTTACCCATGATACGGCTCCTTAAATAGGTTAATTTTCACAATTATAGTCATTTCAACAGCAACTGAACAGAGGATTGACCATGACCTGGGAGTGCCGATACCTGTTTCGGGGAGAATGCACCTTGCGTAAAAGCCCCTGTGTACCCGGGGAGAAGGGTTGCATTTTACGTGGTCGCTATGAATTCCCTTTGGATGATTCCAAGCCCAAGCCCAAACCACGTGCTTCATCCAAAAACAAGGAAGAGCCCGGAAAGTTGTAATCTGGGAAGCTAAATGGCTTTGGCGAGGATCCGTTCCAGAGACTTTTTACTTTGGGCGGTCACCCAGGCCGGAATGGCATCGGCAAACATGGGCTTCCCAAACAGATATCCTTGGATGTAACCACATTTCATCCGCTCCAGGGATTCGGCCTGTTCTTGGCGTTCCACGCCTTCCGCCACCAGCTCGTAGTCCATCACCTGGGCGACTGCAACCACGGAGCGCACAATTGGGGCGTCAATATCCACGAGCAACTTGTCTACAAAGGATTTATCGAGTTTGATGGTGTGGACGGGAAACCGGTCCAAGTACCCGAGGGATGAATAGCCCGTTCCAAAATCGTCCAATGAAAGCCGAATTCCCAGGTCCGTCAAGGATTTGAGGCGTCGAGCGCAATCGGCCGGATTATCCATCATGGCGGATTCGGTAATTTCAAGCTTGAGCCGTCCCAAGGGGAAACCGGTGACTTTGATGGTATCGAGGATGTTGGCGTGCAGGTTTGGATCGCGGAATTGCCGCACCGAAAGATTCACGGAAATGAAGGTATCGTCGAAGTCCTCGAAGAGGTAGGACCAAGCCACCATTTGGCGACAGGATTCGCGCAGGACCCATTGCCCGATGGGTTCAATCAGGCCTGTTTCTTCGGCCAGGGGAATAAAATTAAGCGGACTGATCAGCCCTTTGGTAGGGTGTTTCCAGCGTACCAGGGATTCAAAGCCCGCGAGCTTGTGGGTAGCCACATTGATGATGGGTTGAAAGGCGACCATGAATTCATTGTTTTCGACCGCGCGTCGCAGATCTTTTTCAAGATCCATCTGCTCACGTGCCATTCTGTCCAATTCGGGGTCAAAGAGGGCCACACTCCCAGACGCGCCGGCCTTTTGCAGATTGTGGAGAGAGGCTTCGCCTCGCCGGAGGGACTCATGGACCGGAATCCCTTGCATATCCTGCATCATGCTGATTCCAATAAACACTTTGGGAGTGACTTCCTTCCCTGATCTTCCCAGAATAATGGGCTGTTCCAGGGCCTTGCGCAGACTTTCGGAAACCCGGGTAATCGCATTGATGTCATCGGTTTTGTCGAGGACTACGGCAAAACCGTCATGACTGACTCGCGCAACTAAGTTGAGGCCAGGGTATTCCAGCAATCGGTCGGCCAGGGTCATGATGAATTGGTCTCCCTCATTGGGGCCATACGTATCGCAAATTTTTTGGAAGCGGTCTATGGTGATTAGTACCATGGATAGGCAGCCTAGACCTTGGCGCTCTTCCTGCTCCATTTTGTTGGAGAGCTCACCGAGGAACATGGTGCGATTTGAAAGTCCAGTGAGGCTGTCTTTCAGAAGTCGTGAATCCGATTCCGCGCGTGTGGCATCCAGCTTTTCCAGAGTGTCGTTCACTTGCATGGCAAGGACTCCGATATCATCCTTACCCAGTCCACTCACTCGAGCTCCTTGGCCCCTTTCGCCCACCCGGGCAAGGTCTTCCCGCAACGCCTCGATGCGGGCAACAACGGATCTACCGAGGAAGGTCATGAGAACCGCCAGGGCTATGGCCCCAAGGCCCAGCATCCAGGCAAGCAAGTAGAGCAGCCCGTCTTTGCCTTCCTGGTACACGATGCGGGGCATGCGAGCCCGAACTTCCAAGCCACCCATACCCGGAAAACCAGGAAGGAGGGCCGAGCCCTCGATGGAGTCTGGGCCAACTAGGGCCAGGGCGAGAGCCTGGTTCTGAGGCGCGGAAGGACTCTGGGCCAGACGCAAATCAATGCGTCCAAGGCCGCCGGGAATCGGGATTTTGCTGCGCTGCAAGCGCTCGCCCATGACCACGAATCCCCTTTGGGGCGCTTTAAAAGTATGGGGAACCACTTCAGCAACCCCAATGGCATAAAAGTTGGTATCGATGGCCACAAATCCATTAAAGGCACTGAATGCTTTTTGGTGCCACTGGGGAGCCAATTTTAGGACCTCAGCAACCCAAGGCGCAGGACAGGCAAAAGCCGAATCCGAACCTTCCCGGGGGCAAACCTGATCGACCAGAACCCCTGCAGTGTCAAACATCAAGTAGATGGAATTTCCGGCAACCAAAACATCAGATGGCTTGAGGCTTACCTTGCGGAATTCATCGCTCGGTTTGTCAATTTGATTCCAGCTGTCATCCCAAGTGCCCCAAGACCCTGCAAGAGTCATGCGGGAGTTTGCGTGGCCCTCCAGCCATTCCTTGGTCTGCATAAAGGCGGCCTGTGTGGATTTGTGTTCCTGCACACCGAACCGACCTTCCAGGAAGACCTTGGAAAGAAAAAACAAGGAGGAAATCATGAAGAATGCGCAAAGCACCACCACCAAAAAGACTTTGTGGCGAAGCTTGAGCGTTATTTTTGGAGAATGCATGGGCACATTATGGCAAAATTATTAGCGAATGTGTACTAGATAATCCAGAAATTATGATCTGGATTATACAAGACGGGAAATTTTAACGCAAAAAACTTCAAACTCCCCTTAAGGGATTTTGGAGACAATCCGCAGATAGGCCGGACCGGGCTCGGTGTGCTGGTTGGCGACCAGGGTCAACCCGGCTTGGGCCACGGTGTTCTCGAAGGCGATTCCGAAACTAGCCTGCACCGTGTGGGCGGCCGTGGTGTCCGGGACCCAGGAGGAGAATGAATTGACCCCATCTTGAAAATATTGATAGGTGCAGTCCACAAATAAATGGCTGGTGATTCCTACTAGGGATTGAACCTGTACCGTAGGCATGCCAACGATTTGTGGGGTGTTCTGGGAAAAATGGGAGGGGTTATCCTGTAGCAGAGAGAACCCTCGGGCATCGGAAGAATTATAGCCTTTCTGGGTAGAGGAACCGAGCAGGTTCAAGGATGCGTAGGAAAGAATGCGCAGTTCCCCCGCGCCCGGAACAAAGCCCCACAAATATTGCACGGGCTGAATCCCGGAAGGGCCATCGGTCCGCATTGGAATCGTGGAAAAATTCATCTGCAACCGGAGCTTCAACTCCTGTTCTTCAGTGGTGCCCGAATGGAAGACATCGTTCTCCAAATTGACTCCCACGGTCAATGGCTTCAACACGCCGTACATGGCGCTCACATAGCCTTCCAGGTCGGTCATGTGCTCCGCGTCGGGCAAGTATTCACCCCATACGAGGAGCTGTCCACTTCCCAGAATCGGATAAAAAAAAGAATCCCAATTGCCGTAGACATTGGAAAAGTTGATGTCTTCCCGGGTGGTGATCGCGCCTGCGTAAATGCTTCCCCTGGAACCGGAAGTGGAGAGACGGATGGGGTCTTCCGTATTCACCATCCAATTCGTGCCCAGCCAAAAATTGGGGAGGTGGAAATCGAGCCGGGCCTGGAAATCACTAGGCCATCCTTGGGGACCAGCGCTCCAGCGGTCCACGCCGGCATGGAGGGATAGAAATGAGGTTAGACCGTACGAAGGATGCCAAGAAAGGGATTCGCTGTGGCCATCGCCCCCGGCGGAGTATTTTTTGGCCGAGAACTCATGCCGATATTGGCCGGCCATGAGTTGAGGGCCCCGGATAAAAGCCTGGGAATAATCAAAAGAATTGATGGAGATGTTGCCCCGGTTGGTGAGCATGCGATGGGTAAAGAGCAGATTCGACCAATTCGAAACCTTGGCGTTCACCATGGAATCTTGCAGGTCGAATTCCGAGTGCCCGCGCTTGAAGGAGAGGAGGGAAGAAATCACCTCTAGATCGAATACTTGGCCCTGAATGGGACTGATCGTTGCGGAAAGGTCATCGGGAAAAACACCGATAGCCTGGTAATCGTAGAGACCTTGGTGATCCAGATTGTTCTGATATGGATTGGACAGGGAGGCCTTGACTTGGAAGGTGCCGGGAACGCCCAGCTGCAGGGTGGTGACCGGAACCACTCCCAGCCAGCCATCCACCTGATCCGCCACGGTGGTGTTGGAGAGGAAAGCACCTCCGGTGATCCGTCCGAAATTATAGTCCTGTTTGATCAATTGCGCAAAAACGCTGGTGAGGCATAGCGCAAGCAACAGAGATACTTTCTGAATTTTTCCCATCATGGGCACCAATGTAAAAATCCCATCGAACAGCTTGTGGCCTTGCCTTGAAATTGAGGGTACCTACTCGAAATACATGGGGTGTCCTCTTTTCTCAAAGGATGGAAAACCACATTGCCCACTGGGTTCGTCCAAATGTACGGGCGCTGTTGCCTTGCAACCAGGGCCCTAACTTGGATATATGCCAGTAATCACCAAGGTGAAACTGGCACATCATCCACACAGTGGATATATGCCGGTAACCGCTATAGCGGAACCGGCACATCAAGATCGTCACACGGAAGGGAGACTGCTAGTCTCGATGACTCCTGCTCACCGTCGCATGCGTTGCATGCTCCACTGTGGACTCGGGCTTGTGGGGTTCGCGATCCCCTGTGTTCAATGTGGTCCCCGATCCCTGCATCCAACGGAACAGGTCCTAGTGTTACGGACTATATTCCTTCAATACTTTATGTTTTTCAGTGTTACCCAATCATACCTTGGGGAGTATACAGTCGAAGGGTGCGAAATTGAAGCTACTTTTTGTGGCGTGATTCACCTGCTGGCCCAAAATCAATTCCGGAACCTTATGCCTTGCGAGCTACGCTTTGGCCCTGGGGTGACGGTAGTTGCGGGCAAAAATGGACAAGGCAAAACCAATTTATTGGAGGCCATCCATTGGGTGACTCAGGGGTTTTCTCCCCGTACCCGGAGCTTTGACGGGGCGGTGAAATGGCAGGCGGACGAGGCCTGGATTCGCATGGAAGGCCTGGGCAAAACGGGCCATCCCGTCCGGCAGGGGATCCTGTGGCGTGGGGGCGCGGTGGTGACCAAGGTGGATGCCACCGAGTCGCGTAGCCTGGTGGCCCTGCATGGGAATTTGCATGTAGTCATGATGGGTCCCGAAGATATTGCCCTCATCAAAGATGGGCCCGACCAAAGGCGGCGCTGGGTGGATCTGCTGCTCTCGGCGCGCTACACCGATGGCCTGGATTTGCTGATGCGCTACCGGCGTACCTTGGCCCAGCGCAACCGGTGGCTCAAGGACCGGCGTGGTGGTACACAAGTTTCCAGCCCCGCGGACTGGCAGGCCTTCGAGGCCCTGACCGAACAATTATCGACACTCGGTGCCACAATCATGGTGCGCCGCAGCCAATTATTGCAGGAGCTGAGTCCGCAGGTCTCTGCCTATTACCACGACCTGTCTTCGGGCGCGGAAGCCGTTGAGCTGGAATACCTGGGTTCGGTCAAGGTGGAAGAGGGCGACGAGTCATTTGTGCAGGCCAAGCTGTTGCGAAAAATGACCGCCATGCGCACCGTGGAGCTCTCCCAGGGGATCACGGCTGCCGGACCACACCGGGACGATATTGCGGTGCGCTTCGCTCTGCACGGGGCGTCCTTGCGCGAGTCGGGTTCCCAGGGCCAATGTCGCACGGCCGCCCTCGCCATGGGAATTGTGGCGCTGGATGTGGGTTCGGGAAAAGAGGTGGAGCCTCCCATTTTGCTTCTGGACGATATCTTTGCCGAGCTGGATGCCTACCGTCGCAATGCCTTGGCGGATCTCATCCGGGCCAAGAAATGCCAAGTCTTCGTGGCCACTCCCCGCGCTGAAGATTTACCCTTTTCCGCCGACGCCATGCTCCATGTGGAAGCCGGGATCATCCGCTCCGTCTAGCTTATAAATGATTCCGTTATCCTATCATCTCAAAGGATGGAAAACCACGTTGCCCACTGGGGCTCCACACAGTGGATATATGCCGGTAACCGCTATAGCGGAACCGGCACATCAAGATCGTCACACGGAAGGGAGACTGCTAGTCTCGATGACTCCTGCTCACCGTCGCATGCGGTGCATGCTCCACTGCGGACTCGGGCTTGTGGGGTTCGCGATCCCCTGTGTTCAACATGGTCCCCCATCCCATAATCCTGGGGTTCTTTTTGCGGAAATCCCAATGTGTGGTTAAGAAACGGCCCGTAATCCATTTCACGGAAACGGGCCGTATGCTCCCAAAAATTGGGCGCCCCAATCATCCGCCCGGTCTAGCTTATAAAAACTGGGTCCAGAGGATGTGGGCGAGGAGGAAGCTTGCGGCTCCCAGGAGGATTCCGGCGATGATGTCGGTGAGCCAATGGACTCCGAAATAGACCCGCAGGGCACCCCAGCTGAGGGGCATCAGCACCACGATCCAGCCAATTTTAGGCTCGAGCCAAGCCAAGGTAAAGCCTGCGGCCAGGTTGTTCATGGTATGGCCACTGGGGAAGGAGAAGGCGTCGAGGGGCGGGACTTCGGCATTCACCGCTTTCAATTTCTCGTAGGGGCGCTGGCGACGGGTGGTGTATTTGACCAGCATGTAAAGCGCGAGGCTTACTCCCCCAGCCAAAAAGCACTGCTTCACGATGACCCAGACCTCGCTCTGGGGCAAGGCCAAAAATAGGTAGAGCAACACCAAGGCCCAGACATAACCGTCTCCTAGACGGGTGTACCAGCGCAGGATCAAATGCAGGCGCGGGCGAAGGCGATGGCTGGTTAGCCATAGGCTGAACTGTTCGTCGAGTTTTGCGATTTGTGCAAGCATGTCACCAATGTAGGTTTGTTCGACAACTCTGTACTACGGGAACTTGAACCCGGTAATCTCCAGCAATTCTTCGGGGCTATCCCTAGCTTCAATGCCGCCTATTGGTTAGATTTAAGGCATGTCGAGAGTGCTTGTTCTGAATTGTGGCAGTTCTTCTGTCAAATTTGCCCTGATCGAAACCTCTTCTGCGGATTCCGTGGCTTCGGGTCTGGTGGAAAATCTGGGTGCGGATGCCCACCTGAAGGCCAATGGCCCCAAGGGAAAGGTGAATGAAAAGATTAGCGGCAAGGATCACGGCGAGGCTCTCGAATCCGTAGTTTCCTTTTTGCAAAACCAAGGCGTGCTCGAGCAAGGTCTCGTGGCCGTGGGCCACCGCGTGGTCCATGGGGGCGAGCGATTTTCGGGCTCTGTGCTCATCACGCCACAGGTTTTGGATGCGGTGCGGGCCTGCAATGACCTGGCCCCCCTCCACAATCCAGCCAATCTCAAAGGCATCGAGGTGGCGAGCCGCGTGTTTCCTGAGGTTCCCCAGGTTGCGGTCTTCGACACGGCCTTCCATCAGACCATTCCCGCTCACGCCTTCCTGTACCCATTGCCACAAAGTCTTTATCGTGAACGCGGAATCCGTCGCTACGGTTTCCACGGGACTTCCCATCGTTTCGTGAGCGCCAAAGCCGCGGAAATGCTGGGCAAGCCGGTTGCTGATTTATGTCTCATCACTGCCCATCTCGGGAATGGTTGCAGCGCCTGCGCCGTGTTGCAGGGCAAGTCGGTGGACACCACCATGGGCCTCACCCCCATGGAAGGGATTCCCATGGGAACCCGCTCCGGAACCATTGACCCGGGCATATTCCGCTATTTGCATGATTCCCTTGGCTGGGATTTCAAGCGCATCGACCAGCTGCTCAACAAGGAAAGCGGACTGCTCGGACTTTCGGGGCTTTCCAATGACATGCGGACTTTGGCCGAGGCGCGCGCCCAAGGCCATGAGGGAGCCACTCTGGCCATTGATGTTTTTTGCTATCGTCTGGCCAAGGAAATCGCGGCGCTGGCCATTGCCCTTCCGCGCATCGACGCCTTGGTATTTACCGGTGGCATCGGCGAAAATAGCTTCCTCGTGCGTGAATTGACTTTGGCGCATTTGGCGGTATTTGGATTTCAATTGGATATTTCGCGCAATGGCGCACATGGACGGGAATCAAAGGGCATAATCACCCGGGCCGAAACGCCCACGGCCATGGTCGTTCCCACTAACGAAGAACTTTTGATCGCACTGGATTCGGAGCAAATCATATGAAACGAGCGTTCGTCTTAGTCCCTACGGGGAACGATGTGGGACTTACTTCTGTAACCCTGGGCTTTGTCGCAGCCTTACAGGAAAAGGGATATTCCGTAGGCTTTATCAAGCCCGTGGCCCAGCAAGAGAAGGAACACGATACGGAGCACTCGACGGCACTCGCTCGCAAAATATTCAATATGGATCCCCCGACTCCCATCCGTCTTTCCGAAGTGGTCAAGCGCTTGACCATCGGGGATGACCAGGGTCTGCTCGAGCTGTTCTTGGAACAGTTCAACCAGGTGGCTGCAAAGGCGGACATCGTGGTGGTCGAAGGCATGGTCCCCTCCAAGGCACTCTTCTACAACAAGCGCCTCAACAAGATGATGATCCGCGCTTTTGACGCCGATGTCATCCTGGTTTCCGCTCCCCACGAAAAATCCCCCGAAGAATTGCTGGAAGCGGTGGAAATCGAAGCGCATTCCTATGTGGAAAACGCAGGCCAGATCGTTGGCGTGATTCTCAACAAGGTGGGCCGGTCCTCCTCGGACGAAGCTGAAGGCGACATCCTCAAGCATACCAAGACCCGCTATTTCGGAAACACTCACGCCGAGGCTTCACGCCTGGATCTCGTGGAGCGTTATCGCCAGGTCTTCGCGGCCGGAACCCTTGCTCCCTTGCTGGCCCTCGTGCCCTGGAAGGAAGGCCTCGCTGCGCCGAGCATGAAGGACATCACGGACTATCTGGGAGCACACGCGCTTCGTCGGGGTGAATGGGGTGCGCGCAAAGTGGAGTCCGTGGCCATCTGTTCCATGGGCCTCTCCAAGAGCCTTTACTTTTATCAGGATGGCGTTCTGGTCATTACCACCGCAGACCGTTCGGATATTATCCTTGCGGCTTCCATGGCTTCCCTCAATGGCGTGCGCCTCGCGGGCATTGTGCTCTGCGGGCGCTACGAACCTGACCCGAATTTGCTGATTCTATGCGAACGCTCCTTTGCCCAGGGGCTCCCCATCATTTCGGTCGTTGCTGATATGTACAGCGTGGTGGGCAAGATTTCTGGATATCATAAATCCATAACGGTCGACGACTGGGAGAACGCCAAAATGGTATTCTCGAGCGTAGCCTCCACGGTAGATCCCAAGTGGCTTGGTGATGTGCTGAGCGCCTATCGTGAACACCGGATTTCCGGACCGGAGTTCCGCACTCGCGTAATCAACTCCGCGCGTCGGTCTCCCAACAAAAAAATTATTTTGCCCGAAGGTACCGAGCCTCGCACCATCAGGGCCGCGGTCATTGTCTATATGCGCCAGATTGCTGTTCCCATTTTGCTTGGCGATCCAGAAGAGGTGCGCCGGGTGGCCGCGGAACAGGGGCTCGTCCTTCCTCCCGCCCTTCCCATCATTGACCCCAAAGCCGTTGCCGAAAAATATGCGCAACCTCTTTATGAGCTTCGCAAAGATAAGGGCCTGACCATGGACGGGGCGCGCAAGCTCCTGGAGGACTCGGTCTGGGTAGGCACCATGATGCTCAAAATGGGCGAAGTGGATGGCCTGGTTTCGGGAGCGGAACACACTACTGCCGACACCGTAAAGCCAGCTTTGCAGATCATTAAAATGGCTCCGGGCTTTACCCTCGCTTCTTCAATTTTTTTCATGTGCCTGCCCAACCAAGTTCTGGTCTATGGAGATTGCGCCATCAACCAGAATCCCAATGCGGACGAGCTGGCCGACATTGCAATCCAAAGTGCGGACAGCGCCAAGGCCTTCGGGCTCCCACCGCGCGTGGCCATGATCAGTTATTCATCAGGCAGTTCCGGTCAGGGCACCGATGTAGAAAAAGTGCGCCGGGCAACATCCATTGTAAAGGAACGTCGGCCGGACATTCTGATCGATGGTCCCATGCAGTATGATGCCGCCACCACCGAAAGCGTCGGGCGCCAAAAAATGCCCGGAAGCCCCGTTGCGGGGCGCGCCACGGTGCTTGTGTTCCCGGATTTGAATACGGGCAACACCACCTATAAAGCCGTGCAGCGGTCGACCAACACGGTGAGCGTGGGCCCCATGTTGCAAGGTTTGGCGCGACCGGTGAACGACCTTTCCCGAGGTGCACTAGTGGATGATATTATTTACACGATTGCCATTACCGCAATTCAGGCCGCTGCAAGCGGAACGCAAACCTAACAGGGTTCATAAATCCTTCCAGTCCGGTGGCAACGGCTGGGGAAGACTGAAAAGGGCAGAAAGGCTGACTCCCAGAGCCTTGGCGACGGCATCCATGGTGCTTAGGCGAGGGTTTCGTGTGTGGTGAATCAACTGGGAAAGCGTACTTTTAGGGATTTGATGCTCATGGGCGAAGCGTTCAAAAGTTTGGTAGCCCAAGGTTCTGAGGATATGTTTCAGGTTTTTTCGCAAGAGAATTGCGGATGCCTCCCAATAGACTTCGGCCGTATTGGTCGATTCCCGCATCAAAAGTTGTTTAGACCCGCGCAAGGGCGCAGGGATACTTCCTTTGGGGCGTCTTTTGGGTATCTTTGGCATAGTGCGGTCTCTTGGCACAAAGGATACCAAGGAAGCACATGGTGTAAATTCTCATTTGAGAACGGCCAAAAGGTAAAAGATGGAAAATGAAGCAAACGAAATCTGGGTGCGCCGCGCCATCGCGGCACAAATTGTGGAATGGCAAGCCCGTGTTCCCTGTCCTTCTTTGGACGAGATCGAGGCATTTTTGAATTGCCCGATCGAAGACAGAAACCGGGCCTGCGAATGTGGCATTGAGGAGCTTTATTTGCTCCAGGAATCAGGTCAGGGAAACCTCGTTGGAGCCATCGCAAAAGCCCGGTTACGGGCTGGCTAAATCCGTGGTGTAAGTCCAGGTGGCAAGGCTTGGATTTTAACCGAGCGCAGCTCTTCGGCGCACACTTCAGGGCTTGAGGTGTTAATGAAAATCCCCGTGCCCAGCTCAAAGCCTGCATAGTGGCTGGTTCGGGGCACAATGGTCAAATACCAGTGGTAATACTGGACTTGTCCATCACAGGTTGTGGAAGAGCGGATATAAAAATTATAGTCGGGGTCGCCGAGCAAGGCCCGCAGGCGTTGCAGCACTTGTTTCAAAATGAGCGCTAGATCAAACTCCTCTTCGGCGTTTATGGACCCGAACACCGAACAGTGACGGCGAGGGAAAATGCGGACTTCGTAAGGCGACTTGGATGCAAAGGGGCAATAGGCGACGAAGTGGAATGTCTCCTGGACGATGCGAAGGCCTTGAGCGAGCTCATCATCGAGGGCCCTGCAATACACACAATTTCCCCAGGTATTGTAGGCGCGCTTTGCGTATTCAATTTGATCCGTGACATGGGGTGGCGCGACCATGCACCCAATGATCTGGGAATGGGGGTGCTGCAAGGAGGCTCCGGCGCTGGGCCCGTGGTTGCGAAACACATTGACAATATTGATGGCTGGGTCCAAGGAAATTTCATTGTAGCGGAAACGGTAGGCTTTGATGATCTCTTCAATTTGGCTCAGGGGCATGGTGGAAATATCTGCATTGTGCAGGGGGGATTCGATCAGAACATCGGCAATGCCGTAGCCACCGGCTTTCAGATGAATACCCTCGCGCGTGCGACCCGGGTCGGCGTGAGTATTCACAGCGGCAAAAATATTGGGAATTACACGCAAACTCCAACCGGTCCCATCCTGGATCTCGTAAAGTGATGGCTTGCACATGGATTCATTTCCCCGACAAAACGGACAGGAATCGCTATGCTCGGCGTCCACGGTGGTTGCTCCGCAAAGCTTGTCGCGGTCGTAGTCGTCCGGGCGTTTGCGACGCTCCGGGGCAATAATGACCCATTCTCCGGTGGCGATATTCTGGCGAAATTCTGACATGAGGTTCCTCTTTGCAGAATAATATATATCAAGCGCTACTTTCCCGTAGATTCCCGCAATTTTTTTATAGCAGAAATGACTTTTTCCCATTCTCCCGCAACCAACCATTCGGGACGGAAGATGCTGGATCCAAAAGCGAGGGCATCGGCGCCACTCGCAAAATATTCCGCTGCGTTGTGTGTATCTACGCCCCCACAGGCCAGTAAGGGAATGTCGTGGAAGGGTCCGCGCAATTCCTTGAAATAGGCGGGTCCGCCCAGCACCTTGGCAGGGAAAACCTTGATGCAAGTGGCTCCGGCATCGAAGGCCGTTTGGATTTCGGTGGGAGTCAGAGCCCCGGGCAGGCATGGCATTCCGTGGCGGGCGCAATGGTCGATGATTGCTGGATTGCACGAGGGAGAAACAATGAATTCGGCACCCGCATCGATGGCCATGTGTAAATCATCCAGAGTGCGCACCGTGCCCGCGCCCACCTCGATATTCAAAGGTTTGCACAATTTTGAAAGGATGCGGATCAAATCCACCGCCCCTTTGGTGTTCATGGTGATTTCGATAAAGTCGAGCTGGGCTGCTTTCGCAACTTGAGCGATATGTGGCAGGTGGCTGGTTTCCACTCCACGGAGAATTCCAAGAAAGGGGCTGATGCGAAGTGCGGATAGAAAAGAGAAAGGCGTCATACTCATGCTCTGAAAGATACATGAAAAAAGCCACCCGGTTGGGGTGGCTTTTTCACAGAATGAAATGTGGGTTATTCCAGGCCGGCGGCGATCTGCCGTTCCCAGAATTCACGGTACTTGTCGCGATGGGGGCCCTTGCGCATGGCAATGGCATCTTCGGGGTGCGCATTGAAAATGCCCGCGATCATTTGCGGAATCACATAGCCCCATTCCAGGTCGCCTTTTTCGCGCATGGGAATGAAATCCGATGCGATGATGTCGAGGATGGGACGGATGTCAAACTTCGGATTCTTGAGGAAGCCGAGCAAAAGTTCGGTAGTGCAGTTGCCCGCACCACGGCCGATACCATAGATGGTGCAGTCCAGGTAGTTCACGTCGTTCATGATGCACTGGATGGTATTGGAGAACGCGAGTTGCTGGTTGTTGTGACCGTGGAAGCCGAGCTCTTTGGTCTTGATCCATTTGCGGTAGCGCTTGACCATGGCGTCGATCTGTTCCTGGTAGTAGTATCCGAAGGTGTCGACCAAGTAGACCACATCGGCCTTGGATTCGCGTTCGGCCTGGTCCAGGGCTTCGTCGAGCTCGGGACCGGAGTCGCGGCTGGAGGCCATGATGTTGATGGAGGTTTCGTAGCCCAGGTCATTGAATGTGTTCACCAGGGCGATGCACTTGTCAATGTCCTTGGCGTATGTGGCCACACGGACCATCTGGTATGGAGAGTCCACAGCCTTTTTGATGGCGTTCATGTCGGCACGGCCGATGTCCACTAATACGGACATTTTAGGGGCGTTTTCTACGCCGTCCTTTAAGCGCCAAAGAAGATCGTCATCGCAGAATTTCCAGGGGCCAAATTCCGTTTCGGAGAAAAGCGCACGGCTGTTTTTGTAGCCCGCTTCCATGTAGTCCACACCTGCGGCGGCAAGGGCCACATAGACCTTACGCACGAGGTCAAAGGAGAATTGGTGCTTGTTCAGCAGACCCCCATCGCGGATGGTGCAGTCGAGGACTTTGATTTTGGGACGGAACATGGGATCTCCGGAAGTGGGGATTTGGATGGTTTTAAGGAATATAGAAAAGGAAAATCAGCCTAGCGAAGGATGCGCTTATTCTACGGTAGCGCCCCAGCTGAGCAAATGCTCGGCCCCGGGGACCAGCAGAATCAAGCCCAGCTGGTTGTTCAGGACATCGGGTGGGCAGGTCATGGGTTCAATGGCCAAGGACTCTCGTGCGGGGGGGGTGTACAGTTGGATGTAATCATAACCGCCTTCGCCACGCGTTTGCCAATACCGCAAAGTCAGTCCCGAAGTGGGATTGCGCAGAGTGACGTCGGCGCGCATGGCGGGCCCGGCAAACTTCCAGCAGGTATTCAAATTGCGGGCTCCGATCAGCACGGGCTTGGAAAAATCATCATCGGGAATCATGGTGCGGGTCGGGATGGAGCGGTCATCCACTTCCACCAAAAGGGTGGGTAAGGCCATGTGCAGTTCTGCCTGGTCAATTGGGCCACCTACGCGAAAATAGGGGTGCCAGCCTTCTCCAAAAGGAAGCGCCTCGTGTCCAGTATTGCGTACAAGTGTCTGAACCTCAATGCCCTGCGAAGAGAGTCCGTAGCGAGTGACTGCAGTATATGGGAAGGGAAATCCCGGCTGTTTGCCATCGTAGGCGCACTCCAGGGTAAGCCACGCAGTGTCTCCCGTCACGGTAAAATCCGTTTTGGTCCAGGGCAGGTCAAAAAGCATTCCATGAATGGCATGACCCTGTTCCCAAGGGAAGTTCTTGAGCAGGCTGTGGTTTACACCCTTCCAGTGCCACTTGCCGTCTTTGATGCGGTTGGGGAATGGAGATAGGCGAGCGCCACAATGGGAGGAATGATAGCGTTCGTGCAAGTCTTCAGCGCTGGAGTATCCGTCCAGCAGTTCCACCGTTTTTCCATTGCGCACAACACGCCAACCGACCAGGCAGCCCCCACGGCCAATCAATACATCGAGTTCGGCGCCACAGTCATGGGCAACAACCAGACGCTCCACGGGGCCTAAATGACGGGAGAAAAGAGAAGACATGATGGACTCCGAAAACCAGGAATACGAACTTCGTCGCGAATGATGCGACACAACTTTGTCATGCCCAGTACGGGCATCACCGTGCATCTAGCAGAGTTCTGTGATGCCCGTTCCGGGCATGACAATCCATAAACACGAACTTCGTCGCGAATGATGCGACACAACTTTGTCATGCCCGGTACGGGCATCGCCGTGTATCTAGCAGAGTTCTGTGATGCCCGTTTCGGGCATGACAATCCATAAACACATTTCATGAAGCAATACCCGTGACGATGTGAGTAAGACTAATTCAATACGGTGAATCCAGTGGTCATCTTGAGTACGATGCCGGTGGTTCCGCCACCTGTGGTGGTTTTCCAGCCCGAGACGATTAAGTTTTCACCGGGGAGTTGCACCACATCGGTGAGTACGTTCATATCGGGGATGACCGCAGAATTGACCTTGGAGCCGTCCGTGCCCATGAGCCAGAGCATGCCCTTGCCACCGGCTTCGCCTACCATCAGCAGGCGGGTTACGCCACCCACCTGAATGGCCCGGATGCGTTTGGGGGTTCCTACATTCAAGCCCTGTGCGGAGCCATCGACCTCGACGGTCTGGGTTGCACTCACCACCAGCATGCGGGGGACATTGCCCACGGTAGCTGCGATGTAGGTCTTGCCTGCAACGGTTTCGAGGTCATAGGCGCGCTCGTTGGCATTGCCCGTGGTGATTTGGGCCATGGCTTCCCGCTCATTCAGCTTGTTGACCAGGTAATACCAGATCTGGGAAGAGTCAGGATTTAAAACGGAGCGGGTCCCTACGGCCGCGCACTTGTTGCCTTCGACCACTTCACCACCCGTCATTACTCCGCTCAGAAGCTTGCCTACCTTGGTCGGTACTTGTCCATCGGTGACATTGGCATCAATAGCAATATAGCCGGTATCCAATTGGGCGGAGGCACCATAGTTGTTGATCACATAGCACAGGGAGGTAGAAGAATTCGCTCCCATAAAAAGGTATTCCCCCGAAGGCCAAATGCCGTTGTTGCCCCAGGTGCGGTCATCGGCATAGGTCAGAAAAAAGTTTGTGGCAAAGGTGCGGCTGGAATAAGTGCTGTAGCCAAAGAAATTGACATTTCCATCCAGAGTGGTGTCGACACCCAGAAAAACGCGGCCTGTTGGTAGGCCATAGGAATTCAAGACTCCCTTGAGGAGGCTATCGAGAAGGTCGTCGGGAGTTTGTTCGCTGGATTGGTCCAGGATGTTTCCGGTAGAGTCCATAGTCAAACGCAGTCCTTGTCTCCCGATCCGTCCCGCAGCGATAATTTCCGTGGAACCGGAAGCATTGAAAAGAGCAAGAACTTGTACGGAGTCATTGTCCTGGGGGATTTCTACGGGGAACTGCCCGGAGACCGAAGCGGAGCTTGTAGCCGAGGAGGAGGATGCCCCAATGGAGCTGGTCCCGTCAATTCCAGAGGAAGGAATCGCAACGGGTGACCGGTAATCTTCATAATGACAAATGGTATCACCAAGAATGCGTGCCAAGCTATCCACCGCACGGCAGTCGGGGTCGTAACAATCGAAATTATTGTCGCCGTCATCATCCTCGCCGTTGGTGCAAAGGGCTTTGGTGTTTTCGGGAGAGCCATTGGAATTGGGGTCGCTTCCTAGACAGGAGAACAACATCAAACCGGTGAAGGCGAAGCTTGCTAGGACTAGGTTTCGGAACATGGTGGCCTCCTCAAAGGGCGCTCGAGATGGAAAAAAGATAATCAAAAAAGGTATTCCTCGTTTGACTCCCCCCCCAGCAGGTCAGGAAAATCAAGGGAGGAGTGAACCAGATAATCCCCCTCAAAAGCTAAAGGACCATGCGGGGAAAGGAAAGAAATCCCTTGAGGGTAAGCCTTCCCGGATGTATTTTCAACTTCATTGTCCTTTGTTTTTTAATTCAGGATTGCCCATGATCCAGCAAAATGACCCCTTTATGTGCCTGGTTGTGGAAGACGACCTCGAAGAAATTGAAATCCTGCGCCTGGCACTCAAAGAGAACAACAACGACAATAATTTCCAGATGACGGTGGCCCAATCCCTCCAGGAGGCCTTTGCCATTATGGATCGGCAGCCGGTCCATCTGGCCATTCTCGATCTGAACCTTCCCGACAGCCATGGCTTTGAGACCTTTCTGCAGTTTCAGGATAAGCACTTCGGCGTTCCCGTGGTCGTGGTCACCGGACATGAGGACGAGGAGCTTGCCTTGCGCGCCATCCGCATGGGCGCCCAGGATTACATTGCCAAGGGCGTGTTTCGCCCCGAGCTCACCATCCGCGCCATGCGTTTCGCCATTGAGCGGCATCGCATCATGGAGTCCTACATCGGAACTGCCATGCAGGACGAGCTCACCGGCCTCTACAACCGTCGCGGATTCCTGGATTTTGCCGCCAAGCAGCTCCGCCTTTCGATCCGCAACGAAAAAGACCTGATTTTGCTCTATGTCGATCTCGACAACATGAAACTTGTAAACGACAATTTTGGTCACCGAATGGGCGACCAGCTTCTCAAAGACACCGCCGAAATTTTGCGCAAGGCCCTGCGCGATACCGATATCATTGGGCGAATCGGGGGTGACGAATTTGTAGCCCTGGCCCTGGGTGCCGCCTCCGAATACACCGGAATCATTGTTACCCGGCTCATGCGGCTGATCAAAGAATTCAACGAGGCCAATCAACGAAAATACAACATTGCCCTGAGCCTTGGCATTGCATCCTTCGATCCCCGTAGCCCCATAACCATCGAAGAACTGTTAAAACGTGCGGACCAGGCCATGTACATGGACAAGCGCTCCCACAAAGACTGGGCCCAGCCCCGCTGACAAAATTTTTACGCTTTGCTAGCATTGCCTCCGTAATCGCTGCAGGTGCCCGGAAGGGCGAAGCAGGCGCCGGAATCATCCGGCACCCGTGAAGGGAATCCCGTGTAAATCGGGGACGGTCCCGCCGCTGTAAGAGGCTACGAAACGGCAATCGCCACTGGGAATAAAACCCCGGGAAGGCGCCGGAGTAGGTTGATCCTCGAGTCAGAAGAACTGCCCGCAGCCAAAGGATGTCGAGAACGGTCCGTGGAAGATCGTCTGTGCCCGAGGCTCGGGTTCCTTCGTGAACCGTTCTCGCATCCCAAACCCGGTTGAGGTTCGGATGCGTCAGTTTGACTCAAAATCCTGCATTTTTCTGTTATCCTTTTTAGGGATAGTTGCTGGTGCTAATGCACAGGTTCCTGCCGACACTGCCGGGGCCAATGCCTTGCCTGCAACCGAGGTCCGTACCCAAATCAACCCCATCGACCAGGTGGGCCCTGCGCCCATCGTCCTGAAGCCCGCGGACTGGGAAGGGTCGGGCCTAGGCCTTGCGGATTTGCTGGCAACGCAAGCGGGCATGCACACTCGGCGCATGGGAGGCATGGGGAGTTTTCAGGCGGTTTCCATCCGAGGCGTGGCGGCCAACAAGGTCGTCGTCTGCATTGATGGAATTCCTTTGGCCGAAAACCATGGAGCCGCCTTTAACTTGGGATCGGTGGACCTGAACCAGCTCGAACGGGTGGAGGTTTTCAAGGGTACTGTGCCGGCGGCCTTTGGGGGCAACGGACTGGGAGGCGCCATCAATTTGGTCACCCGCAAAAAAGTGGGTCAGGCGGGTAAGGTCCAGGCCTCCTACGGAAGCCACAACACCGGCGAAGCATCCCTTACCCTGGGAAGCAACTTGACCGATTCCCTGCGTTGGAATTCCTCCGTTTCTTGGCGGTTTTCGGACAACGATTATAAATATTATGACCGCAATGGCACCCCCTATAATCATGAGGACGACACGACCCGGACCCAGTCCAACGCGCGCTTCAATCAATTCAGTGGGAGCCATGGCTGGAGTCTCATCCGCAAAAGCGGAGAGCTTCGTCTTAACTTGGGGCATTCCCAGGAATCGGGTGGAATTCCCGGCACAGAATCCCAACACACCCATGTGGCCGGATTCGACCAGCAGTTTGTGGCTTCGCGCCTCACGTGGCTCAACCGGCCTTGGGGCACCGGACTTCGCCTGGAGGCGGAATTGGGTGCCCGTCTGGGCAAAGACCTGTTCCATTGGTCCAACGGGATTGACGGCCTAGGGTACAGCGTAGGTGACCCGAATTATCAGGAAATTGGATCTCGTAGTCTCAAAGCGGACGGGGCCTTGCGCCTTTTTGGAGAATGGAACGAGCCCTATGGATTCGAATCGCACCTTTCGGGATTTGCTGAACAGCTGGACCCCAGGGACCATCCCGCCACCTTGAATTCCTGGCAATGGCGTCTGCAACGCCACTCCCTCACCAGTGCTACAGAAGCATCCTGGGCCCCTCAATCCTGGATGGCTTTGCGGATGCATTACCAGGCCACCGCCCAAATCGATCACAACTCCGGTGGGGTTTTACGCACAACATTTCCAGATACCATGGAGGCCGAAGCGGACAGCCGAATGGCGCAGGCCTTGCAAGGTTCCTTGCGCTGGGGAAAACCAACGTTCCCCTTTCATGTCTCCGTTTCTGGAGGTCACCACTACCGGATCCCTGAGCTACGGGAGCAGTACAGCACGGGCATGGGCATAGTCGCCAATCCTGATCTAAAGCCAGAATCCGGAGAAAAAGTGGAGCTTGCCGGGGAGTACGAGGTCAAAAAGACGCGCCTGCAAATCGCCCTGTTCTGGAATCAGTCCCGAAATGGGATATATTATGTCAATAGTGCGGGATTGTCCAAGCCCATGAACCTGACTCGCAACGATAATCTGGGATGCGAACTGGATTTCCATTCCCAGCCCTTGCTTTGGTTGGATGTATCTGCGCAGGCAACTTTGCAGAATCCACGCAACCAGTCTCCTCTGGGCGCCTATTTGGGAAAGCTCACTCCCAATGAACCCCAATTATCCACCGGATCTGAATTCACTTTGCGCCTAGGTCCAAAATGGGACGTGGGCCTGCGTGCCGAATGGCGTTCCGAAGTGTTTAGGGACCCGGCCAACCAAATGAGAATCGCACCCCAGGAAGGAATCCATTCCACGGTGTCCTTTAAGCCCTGGAAGCAAGGGGTGCTCCGATTCAGCGCCACCAACTTGACCGGGGTGGAATACCAGGATGTGTATTCTGCTTATCCCACTCCGGGCCGTCAATATTTTATTCATCTCACCCAAACTTTTTAACAAAAAAACGCACCAAGGAACAACCATGAAAAAAAAACTTCTTCTCCCTCTGGGAATTGCCTCCAGCCTGCTCCTCTCAGGCTGTCTGTTTGATTCCGATTCCACCGACAACAAGGTCAGCACTTTGACCCAAAATTCCGTGGTGGCGGTTTTTACTTCCGACTACACATCGGGAGCCATGCGCTGGCTGGACAGCAACCAGCTGGCCGATGACTCGCTTCAGTTCAATCAGGATTCGCGTATCCATGCTGGGGGTCAATACATCTATGTGCTGGAGCGCTTTGGCGCAGACAACCTGGTGCGGGTCGATGCCGCAAAACTTGGGATCGGTGATGCAGCGGTCGAGTACCAAAAATCCCTAGGTGCGGGAGCCAATCCGGAAGATGTGGCCATTGTCAGTAGCTCCCTGGGTTGGCTCGCTTTAAGTGGTCGTGGCTATTTGCTGAAGTTCAACCCGGCGACTGGCCTTGCCATGGACAGTATTGATATTTCGGCATACTCCCAGGACTCAACGCCCTCTCCCCAAGCTGTCGCCCTGGCGCTGTATGGCGATACCTTGTGTGTAGTGCTCCAGCGCCTTACAAGTTGGAGTCCAAATCACCCAGGCCTGTTGTTGCTTTTGGATGCAAATAAAGGTTCTATAATGGATACTATTGCTCTTTTGGGGCATAATCCAGGCGAAATCGTGCTTGAGGACGGAAAGCTTTATGTGGCCAATAGCGGCGATTTGATGAACAGCGAGCTTGACGATACCAGGAGCCTCGATGTGGTGGACCTAAAAACGGGTTCCGTGAAAGTACTTTCCACCTCTGTCGCACTGGGGGGTGGCCCCTCCGGCCTGACTCTCGACCAAAAAAATCAGGTTCTTTACACGAGCGTGTATAAGGGATGGGGCGAAACCACCGTGGCCAAGGTATCCCTCACGGATGGGAAGGTCATCACCGCCAAGTTGCCGGGTGTTTCCAATGGATTTGGCGGAGTGGCTTTTGACAACAAGACCCAAATTCTGTATGTGGGAGAACAGGACCAAACCCTTGCGGGAGTAAAGTCCTGGGATGGGGATTCCCTTCGGGTCGTTTCCTCCCCCAAGGTCCTCCCGCCCACCGGTTTTGCTATCGCAAACTGGTAATTCAGTTCAAAGGCGTCCACCGATAACTATTGGTTGCTCCATCGAAAAGACAAATCACCAAGGCGTCTGTTCCATCTGCGGTGTAAAAGGCCTTGCGGAAAATCATCTGCCCGCGGACCGTTGCTCCACAGTAGGAAATGGGAAACCCGTCGCCAAAGGAGTGAGGCACAAACTTGAGGGTGCTCAAGCTGTCGGAGTGCAGATCCCCTTTGCTGTCAAAGCGGGCAAAGTCCGTGGCCGACAGGATTCCGTTACGGGAAGTGGTGGCGGTGCGTTCCGCTACGGCTTTGGTGCTATCTCCCGAAAACATGAGGTGGGGGCTGTGCACATGGGTCAGGGCAGAATCCATTTGCAACGCCCGAATCGAATCCAGCTCACCGGAGACTCGCAAGAGCAGGGTGTCAGAACGAATTTCCAGCACCAAGTTTCCACTGGTGGCCAGAGTGATTTCGTCCTTGAGGCCATTGAGGCTCCGGACTGCGAGCCCTGGCCCTATTCCTGCAGTGGGAAGCACCGTGTCGCTGACCGCCGCGGCGCTCCAGGCTTTGACCGCGCCCGTGAGCGCGACTCGGCCCGTCATGGTCTGTCCATCCAGCTTCACCTCCACATAGGCGGGTTTTCCGGACACCAGGGGCAAGGGAATGGAGTCTCCCAGACGGGCCTGGTAAAAGCCATCCAACACCGCAATGGAATCGCACTCGCTCCAGACCTGCGTGCCTCCCGTCGGAGTCTCAAAAATGCTGAAGCAGGCCAAATGGTTTCCGTCCGAAGCCCGCTGCCCCGAGGGCTGCAGCAGGAGACCCTGCACGCTGAGCCAGTTTCCGGGATTTCCTGCGAAGAGCGTGCTTATGCTCAATACACACAACATCAATATTTTCATTTTTCACTTCTCCTGCGGGTTGTTACCCGTTTCGATACAATGCATTTTCAAAAGGGCCTGATGCTTGATGCGAAGGGACTCGTGGCCCGCCGAGCTTCCATTGACCCGATGAAGGTCCATCGAAGTGCCGGTGCAGAGGCCCAATTGGCCTTGTCGCTTATTGGAGCGGGATTCTATGCCCACAACCGGTCCCACATGGGGCGCAAATACGCCTCCCACCGAAAGCCCCCCGGATTCTCCGTCGGGCATCCAATACCCGGTCAGGGGACCCACCCAGATTTTTGTGTGCAACGACCCGAGATTCAAGGTTTCCGACCCGAATCCCGCCGCCATCAAGGTGGCACTGGCATCGCAGGCGATCCCGGTCATCCCAATCAGGCAAAATTTTCTTATCCAGTTTCCAAAATGCATGGAAACCTCCATTGTTTCATAACCCCAACTCGGGGCTATGAAAGTATTGGACGAAGCAAAGCCAAAACCTGTACCCCCCAACCAGGAATTATATTCCATCTATGGCACTAAACATCAATCGCATATATACACGTAGTGGCGACAAGGGTCTGACGAGCCTTGCTTCCGGAGAACGCGTTCCCAAGCACCATCCGCGTTTGGAAAGTTACGGGACATCGGATGAACTTTGTTGCTTGGTCGGTCGCTTACGCACCCAGCTTGCGCAGGGGGCCACGGAAAAATGCCGGGCGACTACCGAGGAAATGCTGGCCACCATTCAGGATCGGCTTTTCGACTTGGGGACCATGCTGGCTACTCCCCTAGGCAAGGAATGGCCGGGAATGCCCGCCGTGAACCAGGCCGATGTGGACCAGCTTGAAACCTGGATCGATTTGCTGAATGCGGATCTCGCTCCCCTGACCTCCTTTGTATTGCCTGGGGGCTCGTTTTTGAACTGTGACGCCCATTTGGCGCGCGCCGTTTGCCGGAGGCTGGAGCGGGTCCTTTGTGGTCTGGGCGAACTGGACATTGAGGTTTCGCCACTCGCGCTAGCCTGGGTCAACCGGCTTTCGGACTTGTTGTTTGTGCTTTCGCGTTGGTATGCCTGGCAAGAGGGGATTCCCGAATACCTTTGGAGCCAGAGAAAGGGATCATGAAGGGATTACGACCCCATTTTTGGAATGCCTTGTCATGTCAAAACTCATCGTGTCATGGCCCATCGTGTCATGGCCGGAACGGCCATCACCGCACCGGGGCGGGACGAATTTGTGTGTTAAATGTGCTTTTTTCCCTTTGCATCCTTTGGCTTTTGGGCTGTTCGCCCCAGGAGGTCCCCGAGGTAAAGCCCTTGGCTTCTGTGGAGGCGCCCAGCTACACCCGGTATTCCAAAGGATTTCGCATCGATACGGTAACTGGATTCAAGATACTATCCATCACCAATCCATGGGCGGGCCATGTCCTGACCCAAAGAATTCTTCTGGTCGATTCCCTGCCCAAAGGTGTGATGGGCAAAATCCCCGATTCCCTGCAGGCATTGCCTCGCCTGAAAATTCCTTTGCGGCGCATCGTGGCCCTTTCCTCTACGCACTTGGCGTTGCTTGCCGACTTGCAAGCCCTGGACCGGGTGGTGGGGGTTTCGCGTCATGACCTCATCATCAGCCCGACTACCCGGGAAAATATGGCCCGGCGCAAGGTCCCTCAGGTGGGCTATGGGCCCTCCATCCAGGTGGAGCAAGTCTTGGAGCTCGAGCCCGATGCGGTTTTCACTTTTGGAACGGGAGATTCCAAATTTGATGATTATTCTGTTTTGCAAGAAGCTCATCTTCCGGTGTTGGTTCTTTCGGAGTGGCTCGAATCCCACCCGCTCGGGCGCCTGGAATGGATTCGTCTGCTCGGAATTTTACTCAAACAGGAAAATTTGGCGGATTCCATTTTTTTGGACCGAGCCAACCGCTACGATTCTCTTCTACGAATTGCACATAAACTACCCGATTTGCCCACGGTGATGACGGGTCTTCCTCAGGGCGAGACTTGGTACATGACCGGGGGACGCAATTATTTTGCCCAGTTTCTGCGCGACGCCAAAGCCAAATACTATTGGAATGAAAACCTCTCTCAAGGTTCTCTGAAAAGTTCGGTGGAACAAGTTCTTGCTACGGCGCAACATGCGGACTACTGGTTGAATCCTGGGACGTGGAACACCCGTGCCGAGGCTTTGGCGGAGGATCCTCGCGTCATGCTTTTCGATTCTTGGAAAAAGGGTCAGGTCTATCAGCACAATAAATCCGACTTTTGGGAACTGGGAATGACTCGGCCCGACCTGGTGCTGGCGGATTTAATTGCTATTTTTCATCCAAATTCGCTTCCGGCTTATCCAACCACCTTTTACCAACTCTTGCAATAGAGCGGAGCGAGAATGGTTCTTTTACAATACCCTGGATTTACCGTCCTGCGCGAACACCGGTTCGTGAAAGTCCTTTTCCATGCTCCGCATCGGAGCCTTTCTACCTGTGCGATCCATGGCGGACAACGCGAGGACCTGTTGGCGTTTTTGAATTGCCAGACCTGTGAAGGCAGTGCGTTGCATCCCAAGGCTCAGACCTTGCATTTGCTAAGTCGCGAAGCGATGCATTTGGAGAGCTGTCGCGAAGCGGCCTTGGAGCCCGGTACCACGGCTCAAATGGGCACGGCAGCCAACATGGATTATGTGGCGGTCCGTGAGGCGAACTATGAAGATGCACGCGTCTCGGCCATCGTGACTGCCGGAGTCGAGGGCAATGCGGGTCGCGCCGGGGATCCTGCCCAGTGGCACGAAGGATCCCAGGGTTATCAGGCCGTCCACGCCGTGCCGGGAACCATCAACATCATTTTGCTTTTTCATCAATCCTTGAGTCCGGCTGCCCTGGCGCGCAGTGCCGTAACCATGACGGAAGCCAAGTCTGCAGCCCTTCAGGATCTTGCGGTCGGAAGCCGTTATAGCTCCGGGCTCGCCACCGGAACCGGAACGGATCAGTTCGCCATAGCCAGTCCCTTGGCCTTGGAAGCCCGGTTTCACTGGACCGGCAAACATGCCAAGCTGGGCGAGCTCGTGGGCACCACGGTAAAAGAAGCGGTGCTGGAAGCGTTGCGTTGGCAAAATGGTTTTGAACCTTCGCGCACCCGTAGCTTGTTTCATGCCCTCGGGCGTTTTGGCCTACGTGAGGAAGCCTTCAAAGGCCATGTCGAGCGCATCATTCAGGATGAAGGACAGCGCAAATTTTTGCAGGATTGTACCACCATGCTGAGTAACGACCCTCGTTGCAGCGCATCGGCTTATGCGTTGGCCGCGGTTCTTGATCGGCAAAAGGCAGGGGTGTTGCCCAGTGGCTCTGCCCGGGACGCAGTGGCTCTGCAATGTGCGCTATTGGCCTGCGCGGTTTCGGGAAAGAATGAAAAGTTCTCCCAGTATCTGGCACAAATGCAAGCCTGCCACGAGGTGTTTCCCGATGGGCTGATTATGGCCATCTATTTAGGGTGGCGCGACAAATGGTGCTAACCCTGGCTTCGGCCCTAGTTCCCGCTACCATTCTTTTGGATGCAATTATTGGTGATCCCGTGTATCGTTTTCATCCGATTCGCCTGATGGGTCAAGCCATCGTTTGGATTGAACAAAAAATTTTCGCCTGGGGATGGAATACTCGGATGGGCGGGGTGATCCTGGTGTTGGCCATGATGGCCCTCTTTGTTTTGCCCGTTTGGTTTGTGCATGAAAAGCTTTGGGCTTTGAGCCCTTGGGCTGGGTTTGCCTGGGACCTGTTTTGGACCACCCATTGCCTGGCTTTGCGGGACTTGGTCAAGCACGTTTACCGGATTGCCCGCGCAGTCCGCGCAAGAGATATCCCCAGGGCGCGTCAGGCGTGTTCCATGCTGGTGGGACGCGACACGGAGCCTATGGACGGACCCGCCTGTTGCCGGGCAGGGATTGAAAGCCTTTCGGAAAACCTGACCGACGGTGTCATTTCGCCCTTGTTCTGGTTGGTGTTGCTGGGCGTTCCGGGCATGGTGGCTTTCAAGGTGGCGAGTACTTTGGATTCCATGGTAGGGTACAAAAGCGAGCGCTACCTGTTTTTCGGATGGGCTGGTGCGCGCCTGGACGATGTCATGAATTATTTGCCCGCACGCATCACCTGGATCCTGACCGTGCTTGCGGCCCTGGTGCTACCCGGGTATTCTGCCCGCAAAACGATTAGGATTGGACTTCGGCAACACGCCCGGGTGCCGGGGCCCAACTCGGGCTGGAGCGAGACCGCTTTTGCCGGAGCCTTGGGAGTCCGCATCGCAGGTCCTATATGGAAGAATGGGGTTTTGGTAAATGAGATTTGGCTGGGATCCCCATCCGACCATGCGAATGCAACCCCCCGGGATATTTCTCGAGCTGTGACACTATCTGTCGTCTGTGTGCTCTTCTTTGCAATCCTGGCCCTACCCTTTTGGATGGGATAAGGATATACTTTACACAATGAAAAAATTGTTTGCCCTGGATCCCCAGTTTTTACGTCAGATTTCGGAAATCAGCCTCCGCTTTGTGTCTCCGGTTACTTTGCTCAACGTAATTACGGTAGCGGGCATCGTCTTTATTGCTGGCCTGATCGACCAGCTTCTCCTGATTCATTTGTCAGGCCCTTTCCGCGCGGCTTGGTGGGTTCTGATTCAGGCCCTCTTGGTTGGGCGCTACACTTTGGCGGCCAGCGAAGGAAGTTTTCATTCTGATATTTTCGACTCCTTTTCCCATGAAAAGCTTCCCGGATTCATGTTGCGCTATATCCTGATTTCCTTAGTTTGGATTATCCCCCTAGGAATTCTGGTATTTGGATTCATTCCGGTCCAGCAGCTTCGACTTACCGGTGTTACCGAATGGCTGATCAGTGAAGTCTTTTTGACTGGCTCCATGCCCTTTTCCCCGAACTTTACTTTTTGGTTGACTTTGCTGGGCATATCCTTAGGTGGAATCTTCCCGGTCTATTCCGCAATTCTGGCAGGGATTTCTCGTTCTCCCGCGCAGGTGTTGCAACCCTCTTTATGGAAACATCCCTTCCAGAATGGAGCTCCACCTGTACTGGTTTTGATCGCCATGTTGGGCTCCCTGGCCACAGTATTTCTGCTGTACCTTCCCTGGGTAGGGGGTATCGCGCTCCTGGCCTTTCAAGCCAGCAGAACTTTGGGAGGGATTATTGCTAGCCTGGCGATTCTATTTCCGCTGATGTCATGGCCGATCATTGCGGGCCGACTAGCGGGTACTTGGGCTTTCTTCCATCCTTTGCCTGTCGAGGACGAATTGTTCACGGCTAAAGCGGATCTGCAAGAGGCCAAGCCTTCTATGCTTAGGCCTACCCTGATTGTTCCCACTCTCTCCCCTGCACCACCCGTGCCACCCCAGGAAGACTTGGGCACCCTATTGTTGCCGGTATATTCCGATCTCGATACCAATCCAACCCAGGCGTTTGGAGTTCTCCTAGGTTTGAAAAAACGCTTTCCCGATGATGCCCGGGTTTTGGGGCTTGAGCTACGCCTGCTCCTGAAATTTGGACACCGTCCCAAAGCCATGAGCCTTGCCATGGTGGCTGTCCAAGCTTTGGTGAAGTCTCCTTATGGTGCCGAAATCGTACCCATTTTCCAAGCCCTGGGAAAGGACCGCCACACCCTACCCTGGGATTCCACCATGTTGGATCTTTTGGCCAAGGTTTTCATGGATGCCAAAGATTTTAAAGAGGCAGGCTGGTGCGCCCACACCTCGGAATTGCAAATGGGAAATTCGGCTCGGGCCGGTAAGCGCCTAGTCCAGATTGCGGATGCGGCGAGTGCCGGAAAATATTTCGAAAGCTCGGTCGGGTTGCTTAAATATTATATGAAGAATCACCCGGATGGTCCTTTTGTGGAATACGCCAGGAAGGCAGCCGAGTTTAATCAAAAACAGATTGGTGCAGACTCCGCGCGTAAATGAATACAGGTTGATGTTGCCATAATGGTGTGCGTTGGCTATTCCGGAATGGGAAGTTCCTGCTTGGGGTCGGGCCAGCCGTCCTGGCGACGCGGGTCTGCCGAGAACTGGACTGTGGGAATGGACTCCCAGGTGGAATCCACCCAACCAGCGACCGCCTGCGGAGTAATCGGTAGCTCCGGTTGCACCACGCGCAAATGGTCTTCCAGAATCTTCCGGGCCAGGCTGGCTGTAGCTGCGGGCTCGCTCACCCACACTTCCGGGCGCAGACAGGCGAGCACAATGCCTACCTGATCCCCGAGCTGCATAATCTTCTCATGGCCGACCTCAGGAGGGACAGGACGTCCTCCCTGACCTCCCGTGGAAAGTTGCTGGGCGTAGGGGAGGATTTGATCGGCAATCAGTTTTGATCCGGTAGAATAATTATTCAAAGCGATTGAATAGTTTGAATCAAAGTAGGAGCGGATGGCGTTTTGGATGCCGAAGCTTGCTGCCTCCAAAGAGAGGCCCATCGGATCAAAGGAGTTGGTAGTTCCAGAAGGACCCACCGAAGCGCTATCACGGAACTCCCACACGGTCTGATAGTAATGGACCGTTGCGGAGTCACCCACAATCCCTTGAGCAGCTTCCCATTCTTCCAATAAGGGTCTGGCCTCGGTAGGAGGCAAATTGAAGATGGCCATGTTTGCTGCGAGGATCAAACGGAATGGTTCTTTTCCGAGCAAAGGATTGCCAATTTTATCCTGATACAGTGTATCCATAAGGTGTTTTAGATCCAGACTATCGTTTTCGGCTTGTTGGTGGAGGCTATGGAGCAACATGTCGCTTGAAGTGGGAATGCGATCGTTGAATCCACCCGGCAAAGCAGCTCTA
This sequence comes from uncultured Fibrobacterota bacterium, assembly GCA_903876665.1. Classification (GTDB taxonomy): domain Bacteria; phylum Fibrobacterota; class Fibrobacteria; order Fibrobacterales; family Fibrobacteraceae; genus CAIRAY01. Next base: position 33,207 of record CAIRAY010000125.1, read on the forward strand.
AAATTCCGGTCCTGGCTGAATTGATAGTAGTCAAGCCCCTTGCCAAAAACAGCCCCAACGGCTCGCTCTCCCATGGCGGTAACAGAGTCCGCGATGGGTGCCAGATAACCGCCAGTAGGATTGCCCACGGCAGGACCCAGCAATTGACGCGCCACAAAGTCGGTAATTGGGTTCACCATGCCAAACAAGGTGTCGCTGATTGTTTTGGTGGTGTCAGATAAAAGGAGTGCAGCCAAGGTGTCCGTAGAGGACATGACGCGAACCATCCAGGGGCGAGGTTCTTGGGCGACGGTAGAATCCAGCAGGGCGCTAAAACCACCCAGGGAATCGGTAGTGCCTTGGGCGATTCGTGCGCCACTTGGGGCGACAAGTTCCCAGGCCGCCTGTTGCATGGCATAGCCCGAGGCGGCAATGCCCTGAACGCTAGAGACGGTCAATTCGTTTTCTACCTCGGTGCTGGCACGCTGGGAATCGGAGCAGGCAAAAAGAGATAGTGCCAGGGAGAAGGATCCCAAGATTGCGTATAAATGATTCATGCATTTTCCTCGGTGAGGTTGCGCGTAGTTGAAACCGGAAATAATTCGAATACGCCCTGATAAACCCGACGACTGTCACCCTGGATGCCATTCCAGAATTTTTTATTTTCCGCTTCGGACAATTGTATCATTTTTTGACGGAGGGTCTTGATATCTTCTTTGATGACATTGAAGGAGTCGAGACTTAAAGAAACGGCTACAGCCGAAATGTCGCGTTCCTGCTTGGGAATACGCTCCAGGGCATCAATCCCTAGTTCCATCTGGGACTTCACATATTGGAAATAATGCACCGGAGAAAACGCGCTTTGCTTTTTGACATGCTCGGTGGCAGGGCGATATTCGCCACTGGCCAGCCGCTTGATAAAACCAAGTCGCTCTAACAGCTCGATGGCCTCGCGGGCCTGGGGCGCAGTCAGTGCGGGGCGCATGCGCCTGCCCAGACGGGCGTAATCGCCTCGGAAAGGCTCAATCAGAAGATATTCACGGACTGCGGAATAATACCACTTGGAAAAGTATTCGAAACGGTCCGATTCAATAATGTCTTTGGGGATTTCATGGAAGGTGAGGAGCTTTTCGTAAGCGCGGTTCTTTTCCAAAAGGTTTTTGGCCTGGTTGTAATCCGCCAAGGTCTCAAAGTAAAGTTCTTCGCGAGGAGAAAGTCCCAGCACTCGGGACATGCCCAGGAGGTGGGAGCGGTTGAGCAAACGACGGCCACTGAGCATGTCGGCCAACCAGCCGGAAGACTTGACCGCCAACCGTTGCAGAATATAGCGGTGCGAGAATTTGGGATCCCGATCCTTGAGGGATTGGAATACATCTTTCAGCCACGCACGGTAATCCGTATATTGGAATATGTCTACAGGCGATAAGGGCATAAGGACCAGCTGTTTTTTCAAGAAAGGGGCAGCCACTGCACTCGCAGTGACCGCCCTTTTTGCGGGAGGGGGAATCGATTAAATCGCGGGATCAACCCAGGCAGAATCAATGGCTACGGGTGGCATTGGCTGTGGGATAGGTGGCTGTGGAGGGACACATACGTTACGGACTTCTTGCATGCCACCAACAAAGGCTTCGACGGTGATCTTGTCGCCCTGCAGGTCCGCATTCAGGCTGGATTCCGTAGCGTTCATTGTGGCCATCTGGGTTTCGTCGCAAACGGGGAGGGGCTCTGGTGCCGGATCGCGGGGAGGATCGCATTCGGCACGGAGTTCCATCATGCCACTGAGGAAGGATTCTTCGGTGATGGCGCCGGCCTGGAGATCTTGGTTCAGGCTTGTAGCGGTGGCTTCCAGCTGGGTGATTTTTTCAACAGGGCATCCACCTTCAGGAACAACGCCCGAATCCAAGGGACGGAAGGGAGGGCGGATGCCGTCGGGAAGAGGAAGGGCGGTGCGGCAAGAAGCAACGGCGCGACCAATTTCTTGGCGGACTGGGGCAAAAGAGGAATCCATTTTGGCGATGAAGTCCTCGCGGTCGAGATCACCTGACTGCATCTGCGCGATCAGATCGGCGTGGGCTGCCACCATGGTTTCTTCCTGAATTTTGAGGGAATCCAGATTGATGGAGAAATTGGAATCCATGCAAGCGCCTAAAGTCATCAGAGCTCTGTTGTGTTCCATGTCTTTGGCTTCGAGTGCCCATTCGGGAGCATCGGCCCTGACAATGGAATCCCATTCTGGACGGGCGAGGGGCTTCTTGCCGTCATGTGGACCCTTCCAGGCGCGGAAGGCGTGGTCGGTCAGTTCATTGACATTGGCGCGAATTTCCCTTGGGTTTGCGCTATCGGGTGAAGGAATTGCGGTGCATACGGTATCGGTGTCGGAAATGGCGCGGACCACGAGCGGGAACTCCGCATTGTCCGGAACCAATACTTCATAGTCGCCCACAGAATCCGTGGTGCCGGTCTGGAGGACTTCATCGTTCGCGTCAGCGATGGCAATGACCTGGAGGGCGGCAGATGTGGAGCCCTTGATGGAGATCGTTCCGTCAGCGGTATTTACTGGGGATTTGTTTTCGGAGCATCCGGCCAAGAGAGCCAGGGCCAGGGTTGCGGTGATCAAAGAAAATTGCGATTTCATTGTAACCTCGGTTCGGGTGTTTGTTGTCTTCATTCAAGATACCCAAAGAATGGGGGGTGGAGTATGGCGAAGTCAGTCAAATACGCTCCTAAAGTGAGAGCAGATACCTCAAAAACAGCAAAAAACCGGTAAATTATTAGATAGTTGAGGTTTTTAGTAACACATTCATTGAGAGCATTCGTGAATTTATCTTTCCTCCATGAAAAATTCACAAACGATTCCTGACTTGCTTGACGCATTGCGCTTTCCCTCCGGCAAATTTCCCCGCGAAACCATCGACCAGCTCATCGCCCGTCGCGATGAGGCGACGCCGGCTCTGTTAGCATTGTTCGAAGACCCCGGGACGGTGTTCGAAGATACAATCTATTGTGAAGAATTATTGACATCATTTGCCACGTATTTGCTCGCCTATTTTGGCGAAGCCCGTTTTTGCCCTTTGCTGCTCGACCTGATGCGCTACGAAGGCGAGGGCGATGATTATGAAGACTATTGGGGCGATCTCATGTTTGAGGACCTTCCCCGCATTTTGGCCTCAGTCTACAATGATGACGCCCAGGCACTTTCGGATTTGGTTCTGGATCCCGAGGCTCCCCACAACTCACGGTCGACTGTCCTCGATGCCATGTCCATCCTGGTTGCGCAAGGCCGCATGGAGCGTAGCTACTTGCTCCATGTCATGAAAAAAGTTTATTCCCCCACCGTAGATAACAGCAATAAATTCTTTCTGGTGTCCTTTGTAGGAATTGCGGCCGAGCTGCAAATGCGAGAATTCGAATCCGAAGTGCTGGTCCTTTTAAATGGCCAACTCAGCGATTTTGACACCCCCGAAAACTACTTGAAAGAACTCGCTATTCCTCCCGAAGAGGCCCGCAAGAATTTTTTTGCCGACCACCATCACCAACCCATCCAGGACATCGAAAAAGACATGGCCTGGTGGCTGGAGCGAGCCCTGGAAGTCGAGGCTGAAGACGAGGAAGGGGATGAGGGCGCTCCTGAATGGAGCGATACCGATCTGGATAATCTGGCTGCGGGAACCCCGGTGGTGCGCGAAGAACTCAAGGTTGGACGCAACGACCTTTGCCCCTGCGGAAGTGGCAAGAAATTCAAGAAATGCTGCGGGGCCTGAGTTTGTTTGTAAGGGAATTGCCCTGGCTATGTTCCCCGGGTTTGCGGCCATGCCAAATCTGAACGACCTAGCCGAAGCAGCCTTTCCCCATGCCCGGGACATCGCGCTCCTCGCCATGGAGCATGCGGAACTCCACACCCGCCTTTGATTCCGTACTGCAAGAAATCCGCGCACTCGAAGGCGTGGTCTGGGTCCGCGAGCTCGGCTTTGGCCTCAACCGCGCTTTCTCCCGCGAACGCCGGGTGAACGACATCGGCACCTATGAGCGCATGTGCGGAATCCATGTTTCCCTCGGCTCCAAACACCCGGTGTATCCCAAGCCCCAGTTCAGCCGGCACAGTACGCGTTTCCATGTGGACGTGTTCGCCGACACCACAAGCTTTGAGCTCGACGGCGAGGTGGTGTACGCTGAAGGCAAGTGGTTTTAGGGGGGGGCCAATCAACAACCCTTCAAGCACTTCATCCCTTGGTTTGACCCCCTGTCGGTTTTCAGGCAACTACCCTTTTAAAAATTGACTAACATGGGCATCAGCCAGTCACTCTCCAAGGAGATTCCCATGATCGTTAATTTTCATCCCAAAGAAATTCCCAGCAAGAAGGGCGCGGAAATCATTAGCAAGCTCAATGCCAAGGGCGAGCACAGCGTAATCCATGCACTGGACAAAACTCCTGCGGAGTGGCAAGCCATTGTCTCTTCCTCCGAAAAACTGGTATTTGTGGCTCCGGTTTATTGGTGGGCCGCAGGTCACGAATTTGACAAATGGGTGCAAGATGTCTTCGCCTATGGCTATGCCTTTAAATACAATGAGGCAGGCGTTCCCGAAGGAATACTCGCAGGCCGGGCCTTTGAAATGCACCTCACCCATGGCACCCCCATGGGATACGCCGGCGCCATGCAAGAAAACATGAAGACCCGCATTGCCCAGGGTGTTTTTGGATTTTGCAATGCAACAGTTGACATCCAATTTTACGACCTGCAGGCATAATGCTGCCTATGGCCGATATCGTAGATGGTAAATAGATTTAGTAGTTCTTTATGACTGTGTCATGCCCGGCACGGGCATCACAGAGTTCAGGTAGATGGACGGTGATGCCCGTGCCGGGCATGACCAAAGGGCGGGCATGACAGATTCGGGTCGCAAAATTTTCGACGACGCCAATGAATTCAAAACCAGGGGAAAACTATGAACGAAAAACAAATGGTGGCGCCAGACAACACTGCAGTGAGGGTCGCTTTGTGGCGGGCTTTGCACCTGGAGGCAGATTCTTTGCCCCATGTGTTCGAAGACCCTGTCGGCTTGAAACTCGTTTCTCCAGACCCTGACTGGCGCAGTCGCCCGGATATGAGCCCCTTCACGCGGGCTTTCCGTGCCTCAATCGTGGGTCGCGCCCGCTTCGTCGAAGACCTCGTTGCGGAACAAGCGGCTCAAGGCGTAACTCAGTATGTTATTCTTGGCGCGGGTCTGGACACATTTGCCCAGCGACGCCCGGCCCTCAGGCATGGAAGCGCCAGCGCCTCCTCGATCTCGGCCTGGGCATCCCATCGTTCCTGCGGCTCGTGCCAGTCAACTTTGAGACGGGCGAGGCGTGGTGGGAACAGGTGGCTTCTTCGGGTTTTGACTCCGGAAAACCGGCGAACGCAGAGACTCTGCGCAAGGTAGCGACCCTCGCTCCGGGTTCAACCTTCGTCATGTCGTATATTCTTCCCATCGAACTTGCTGATCCAGAGGTCCGTCCCGGGATCGAGCGGGCAGTGGCGGGCGCGCGGGCAAACGGAACGCCCTTCCTCAGCTTCTTCACTCCGGCCTTCGCCCGCCGAACAATTCCGAGGAATTGTTAGTGGCGAAGACTTAATCCAACCATCATTGAACCCGGCAATCCTATCAAATCCCCTAGGGTTTGCTAAGATTATGCCTATGCCCCATCGGAACAGCGCAACCAAAGCCACACTCTTCAAAGGGTTGATGCTTTTGACCCTCCTGGGTGCTGGCAAGTATTCCTTGCGCGCGATGAAGCCCGAGTATGTGAAGGGTATTTTGGGGTACTTTGCCCAGATCCTGGAGGCCACCTTGGGAATTCCCTTCCATTGGGTGGCCGGGTCGGGGTTTCGCAATGATGCGTTGCATGTGGTCATCGATCACAGCTGTGTGGGCTCCGGATTTTTTATGCTCCTAGTGGCACTGGGTCTGTGGCATTTGCCCTTGGGCAATTTCCGTCGTGCCCTGCTGATTTCGCCTCTGCTCCTGCTTGTTGCTGCCTGCACCACCCTGGTGGTAAACTCCGTTCGCCTGGTGGTGGTCTTCTTTTTTTTCACCCGGTTTCCGTTCTGGGAAACCCGCCTGGAAATATTGCACATCGCGACCGGAGTTTTTCTTTTTGCAACCTCCCTAATCGCCTATCACGCCTTGCTCATTCACCTGTTTAAAAAGAGCCCCGCATGAAACACATAAACTCTCCATTTTGGATTCTCTATTCCATTCTGGCTCCGCTCCTTGTCCTGCTTGCCATTTTTGGGGACTCGCTTTATACCATTTTCACCGAGCTGACCCAGCCAGGGCAACACGCCTGGATTAGCTTATTTGCCTTAATGGGCACCTATTTGACGGGCATTTCGCTATATGGACTCCATTGCCTCCGCAAGGATCGTAACATTCCGTGGCAGAGTGGTTTGGGAGTGTTGCTAATCCACGCCATCCTCCTTTTTCTGTTTGTCTACTTTGCCGATACCCTGGTGCCCAGAACCATTCCCCAATGGATTTTGAGCAGTGGGGACCTGTGTCGCTACGCCTTTACCTTCGGCATGCCCGGAGCCGTCTGGGGATTACTGGCCCTAGTGGACGCCCAGGCCCGCAAAGAGTTTTTCAAAGGCAACATCAAGCTTCGCCCCCTCCCCTTGGTTTTACTCTTTGGCGTTCCATTGAGTTTATATGTTGTTTTCACCATCGGAATGCCTCTTTTGGGTCAGGCATCCTTCCCTATGATTGAAATTCTTTTACCGGTTGGATTGGTCCTCGGGGTACTGGGCTTTCTTTTTGGACTTGTTTCGGTTCTTTATCATTTAGTTACACGCAAAACGCTCAGTTCTCGGGTCACCTTCTGGCTATTTAAATTTCCAGCCTTGCTAGGTTTCCCAATCCTGGGTCTCTTCATCAATGGAAAAATGGGTGGTGTCTTTGGTGATTTTTCAAGTCCACTATTTTATATTCTTACTGGGGCGAGCGGAATTCTCTTTTTGATTCCTCTCACGGGCTCGGGCATCCAAGCTCAAACCATATTCTGGCTACGCTCCCTTTCCATCACATTCCTGGGATTCTTCTTTCTCCTCTTTCTGCCCTTCCTTCCCCTGTCGGTCTTTGCCGTGATATTTATCGGCACGGGATTTTTGATGCTGGCTCCGCTGATCGCCATGATGTTTGCAGGCCAAAGGCTGTATCTTGATTTTATCGCTATTAAAGATCAATATTCAACAATCCGCGCCAGCCTGCTCCTGTTCTCCGGAATGGTTGTTTTGCCTTTGATCTTGACGCTCAACAACCTACAGGACCGTCGCATTTTTCAAGGAATGCTGGACCATGTTTTCGATTCCCCAGACCATTCGATTGAGCTTGCAGCTGGGGACTTGGGCTCCATTGTCAAAGGGCTCCAGTCCCTTTCGGCCATGCAAAACAATAGGGGTTGGTTTTCCGGAGGAAGCTCCTACACCCCCTATTTGACTCCTTATTATAACTGGCTCGTTTTTGATAATATGAATTTGCCGACAGAAAAATTGCGGGTGTTGAATGAAATCTTCCGTAACCTCCCGGGGGAAGAATCCCCGAACCGCCCGCGCCCTTGGACCGGTGGGGGAAAGGTGTCCATTGCACAAAGCTCCGTGCAGTGGAAAACCGCAAATGAATCCAGGATACAACTGATCCTTAAAAATGAACTATCCTCGCAGCAGGAATTCCGCAGTCGCATCCAGTTGCCTGCAGATGCCTTTATCAGCGGATATTCGCTGACCATTAATGGAATCGACAAGGAGGGCTTACTGGTTGAGCGCAAAGCGGCAACATGGGTTTATCAGCAGATTTTGAACGAGAACCGCGACCCCGGATTGCTTCGCTATTTGCCGGGTAGCCCAGACCTGGAGCTCCGCATATTCCCCTTCTCCGGCAATCAAATCCGCTATTCCGGTCTGAGCGTTCTTCACAATGGTCCCATTCAAATTCAATTGGACAGCACTACGATCCAAATTGATGGAGACTCTGCGGCGCGCACTTTGGAATTCCCGGGCCTCGGCGCTGTGATCCCCTCGTCCAGAATAGACCAATTACCGCGAGCCCTTCTGCCTCGGCGTTTCCATTTGATCCTGGATGCCTCGGAAAATGCCAAGGCAGGGCAATTGCTACGAGTGGCCCAGGTGGACACATTCTTAGCCAGGAACCCGGGGACTCCTTCTTTTTTGGCCATGAATTTCCGAGGCAAGCAATTGTCGGAAAAAACTTGGAAACAAGAATACCTGGACTTCCCTAAAGAAGGTGGCCTTTTTCTGGAGCGGGCAATTCGAAATTCTTTGGTGAATGCATATAAAATATCACGAGACACCCTTCCCCGCCTAGTGCTGTTTTCCGACCGCAAAGTATTCCCTGTCCTTAAAAACGACCTTGCTAAATTTGCCATTACCCAAGGAGGAGATGCCTGTATTTTTGTCATGAACAGTCGCGGAGAGCTCTGGCAAAAGCGCCTGAATGGCGATTCCCTACAAAGAATCGAGAAGCTCCCCGACCTCGATAGCTCTGCCATTTTTACCAACCAGGAAAACCTACGCTTTGCGCTCCCCTTGCATCAAGGTAGCGTACTTTTGCCCTTTGTTCCCCCAAGCCTGGCTTCGCAAGCGCAGGCAACGAACGCCCCCGCCTGGGATGCCGCAGCCCGCCTAGCCCTGTTGGATTTGCAGGACGCCATTTTTCCGCGCAAGCAATGGAAAAACCTCGTACAACAAAGTTTTGCCCAACACGTGCTTATGCCCTCCACGGCTTTTATAGTAGTGGAAAATCCTGCACAGGAAAAGGCTCTTCTGCAAAAGCAAAAGGATGTGCTCAAAGCCAACGCCAATCTTGAAATTGATGCTCAGGAAAGCCAAATGTCCGAGCCGGAATTTTGGATTCTGCTTGCGGTGGCGGTGGCGTCTCTGCTGTGGCAAGGCAGATCGCGCCTTACTGGTAAATCCGTAACCAGCGGGTAGTGTCGGCAAATTGGGTTTGGATCCAATGCCGGTGTGCATCGTAATTGCGAACCAAAGTGGAGGATTCTTTTGGTGAGAGCGTTCGCTGGGTTTGCAGGCTGTCAAAGTCCGTGTAGGTGCGCCATTCTTCGGAATATTGTGAATCGGATTCTACCTTGCTCCGGCAATATAGGGGAAGCTCTCCGCGCATTTTGCAGTTCTCCTGTGCGTAGGTACGCCAGTTCCCTGCCGAGTCCAGGACCTGATTTCGTGTCAGGCGGGTACCAGTGCCCCGGGCGGTCAAGGTGCGGCTCCTGATGCGTCCAAACTCTTGTAGCCATAGGGTATCCGAATATGCGAGGGTGTCCCGGCCATAGCGAAGGAATCGGGCAAAAACCCATGCATGCTGGGCAGAATCCCATTGGTAGGTGGACTCCGCCAAGGCTTTTCCTTTGGAGTCCGTAACCCAAACCCGACGCGCATTCAGGCGACAGGTGTCTTGTTCGCAATCTTTGCGGATTTCAACGCGGCGGAATGGTTCCGGATACTCCATTCGATAGTCCAGCGCCAAAGGGGGCTTCTCTGGATCGGTCAATTGGAAATATTGCTTGGCCGTGTCTTGGCCCACAGCGTTGTATTGGTATTTCATGCGAAACTGAGGAACCCATTTACCTGATACAGGATCCTTTGACTCCACAATGATTTCGCGCAGCAAGGCATTGGCGGGGTGGTCTACAAGGTCCTGTTTTGCGCATGAAAATATAGCGAGCAAGGCAATAGCGGCAAGCCGTGAAAAAGGAAAGGGTCTTTTGGGAGTTTGGTCCGCCATTTACCGAAATGTAGAAGATTTGGTTGTGTTCTTTCACGGGTATCTTGCGGAATACGGGCAAATTTTGTGGTATAATCGTCCCATGTACATTGATATTTGGACCCTAATCGCATTCCTGATCTCTGCTTCAGTACTGGTAGGATTGTTAATCTGGATGCACAAGCGCGATCTGACGGGCAAGAACGAAAGACTGGAAATGCTTTCCCAGGTCTATGCCACCACCACCGAAGCGGTGTCCATCACCCGCCTGGCCGATGGGGTGTTTGTCGATGTCAATAATGTCCTTTTGGTGCTTACCGGCTACGCTCGGGAAGAGCTCCTGGGAAATTCAACCATCACCGTGAATTTATGGGCAAATGTCAAGGACCGTAGTGCATTTGTGGGTGCATTGTTGGAAAAGGGCGAATGTATAAACAAGGAATTCGAATTTAGATGCAAAGATGGAAGTCTAATCTTGGGTTTGATTTCAGGACGGATTGTTCCGATTCGGGGAACACCCCATATTGTGAGTATGATCCGTGATATCACGGAGCGCAAACAAGCCCAAATTGCTTTGCAAGAAAGCGAAGAGCTATATCGCTCCATTCTCAATGCTTTTCCCGATGATATTACCATTACGGATCTTCAGGGGAAGCTTCTGGTGACATCCCCTGCAGCCCACTTGGTATTTGGCTATGAGCCAAATTATGACTATTCTCAAATGACGATTGCCGATTTTATCGTACCGGCAGATCTTGCGCGTGCACGCGAAAATATTCGTCGCATGCATGACGGAACATACGTGGGTCCCAATGATTATCATGGGTTGCGCCACGATCGGACGATTATCGATATCGAGGTGAATAGCGGGTTGATTCATGATGCCGATGGAAAGCCCAGGAGAATGGTGTTTATTGTACGCGATATTTCCGAGCGCAAGCTGGCTGCGAAAAAAATTCAAGATTTGGTGCGCCAATTGGAGATTGAAAAGCTACATGCAGAGTCCATTGCCATGACCGATGGGCTCACCGGCCTTGCGAACCGCAGATACTTTGATGAAGCGTTGCAACGCGAATTCTACCGGATGAAACGTTCCGGTGCCCCCTTTTCTTTGATTCTTTTAGATATCGATAATTTCAAAAAGTACAATGACTCCTATGGCCATGTCCTGGGAGACGAATGTTTGCGGAGGGTCGCCACCACTTTGCAAATGGTCGTGGGGCGCGTGCCCGATATTTTGGCACGCTATGGTGGGGAGGAATTTGTGATAATCTTGCCTGCCACAGATGCCCAAGGGGCGGTAACACTTGCCGAACGGATTCGTAGCTCCATTGAGGATCTTGCCATACCGCATCGATTATCGGACCCCCAATGGGTCACCATTAGTCTTGGGGTGATCTCTGCAACCGCGACCATCGAACTCAATGAACCCAAAGACGTGGTAACCCTGGCGGACCGGGGGCTTTACCTCGCCAAGTCTTCAGGCCGCAATTGTGTTCGGCTCGGCAACGGCCGGGCATCTGCGTGAGTGAAGCCCTTGGCGTTTTGGGGCTTATCGCTTTCTGCGAATTCCCCAGGTTTGGTTTGTGGTTTTGTCTTCGAGCTTGAAGGACCTGGCTTTGACCACAAAATGGAGTCGCGCGACATAAGCTCCGGTTCCTACCAGACGACCAGATTGACTGCGGGTGTTCCAACCGATAAAAAGGTTCCCGGGGTTTTTGGTGCAATCGCCTTGGAAGAGTGAATCTGCACAAGTTACCCGGCCACTGGATTTATTTACAAACTGGCCTTCATTGGTAAAGTACCAGGTTTCAAATTCAAGGACGATGTCTTTGGGCAAGGGTTTTCCGGGGGTGCTTTCGATCACGTTGGCGAGGTCAAAGCGGATCAGGTGCCCGGGCACTCCCTCCTGCGCGATGATGTCCTTAATGTTTTGATTCGGATTGGCAAGGACCACGCGGGTTGGAGGAGAGTTTTCCTTGGGAGTGGTTTTGCTATCCATTTCAACAAGGCCAACGGTTTCTACCCGGGAACGCTGACGCCCAATGATGCGAACCCAAGGGTTTTTGCTGTGTGCAAAATTTTGGGATAGGTCGCGACCGCGCTTGGGCAAAAGCCTTATGGAATCGCCAACGGCAGGGGTTACTGCGGCTTTGTTGCTATATAGAATAACAAACTTGCTTCCTTCCAGGCGACTGAATCCGATGAGGTAGCTCATATCGGCAGAGCTTTCTACGGCCGAACGCCAGGCATGAATGGCAAACAAACTATCTACCGCAATGGAGTCGTCTACAATGGATTCACTCAGGGTTACAATCAGAGTATCTACGGATTTTCCGGGCCCGACTTCTGCCGACACCACAATGGGTCCCATGTGGTCTTCGATGGGAGCATTGATTTCGAAGGGGACAATTTTCCCGGAGTCCGCGCCTTCGGTGGGAATATAGGTGAACCAGGTCAGACTGGCTCCCTGATAGGCCGTTCCATCTGAATTGCCGGTGGCAATAAAGTCAGTCAAGCTGTCTCCGGTAATTACCACAAGGGAATCTTTGAGGATATACTTGGTGATTGCGGATTTTTTGAGTTTATTATCCGTTTGATCGCCCCAGCGCCATTGTAAAGAATCGGGTGCGTCTTTGCCTTTTAGGGCTCTGCTGTAGCCCAGAATCAGACTGTCGGCCATGCCATCGCCATTGCGGTCGTGCATTTGTGCCAGGCGCAGGAAGGGAACAGGAGGCTCCTTGAGCTGAATATTCTTCCACCAGAGCTCGTTCTGTACCGAGGCTCCATGAACACGGAAGCTTGCGGAATCGAGTTTGGCCTGGCCCATGACCCAAATCACAGCGCGGCCGGAATCCAGTTTGATGCTGGTGATGGGAGATTTATTGGAATCCAGGAATACTAAAGAATCGGGAGAATCGAGGAGCAGTTCATCCGTACAATCGGGGCATTTTATTCCCATGTAGCGGGCTTCGATGTAGACAGCGTAAGGGATGAAAGCCCATTCCCCCAGTTTGGTGGTGTTCGGATTTATGCCTTTCCAGAGAGAGTCGGTAAAGGTAATTCCAGGGAGAGGGTAGCTTGGGATGTTGAATGTCACTTCGCCACTCAGGGAGCCGTCGATGGAATGAATAAAGGTGAGCTTGTATTGACCTGGGGCTAAGGACCGGTCCCGGACAATGGCAACGGTGTCGATGCTAAAGGAGGTGAAGTCCGCGCCGATGGTTATGCCACCATAGTTGACTCCAGATATCAAAGACCTGGGGCCAGTGGGAAACATGGGTCCAGATAGAAGAAAGTTCGATGCCGCTTTGACGGTATCCGCTGCTGCCGTGTTGCTGAAATCACAGCTCAGGGATTGCTCTTTGAGGATTTGCCAGATCTCGTAGCTCACGACTCCTTTGGGGGCATCGACTTTGAGGGGATAGAAAGTCCGGTCCGTTTTTAGGTCCATGGAGGTGCGCATTTTGAAGTTGGAACCGCAAGTGTTGCGCTCCGCAAAAAAGATGTCGAAGGGATAAATCGTGCCAGCGGTTAGTCCCAAGGAATCCACATTTACGCTTCCACTGATGGGTCCATGGACGCCACCAATGTCGACCACCAGGGAGTCGTTAATGAATACCCACACATCGTCATCGCCACGGAAATCAAAATACTGACCGGGCACATATTTGAATTCAGCATTGACATGCATGGTGAAGGCGAAATTATGCAGGCCAATACTGGAGCAATCGCCATCTTGGCTGAAATTGGGGTTAGCAATGGTTTTTGCTGTATCGAGAAAGCGAAAATTATCTAATGGGAAAAATCCGGGCATGGCCTTGGCTTTATTTTCATAGTAGTCCGCAAGCCAGAATCCATCTGCGTCAAGGGCAAGTGGCAGGTCATAGCAGGTCGCATTGGTTTTGCCACCCGAAAGTGGAATCGCGGTAAACCAGTTGGCCAAATCTTTAGGAGCGCAGGTTCCTGCGTTTCCATTTGCCTGTCTAGGCGGAGTGGTCGATTGCACCAAATTCCCGTTCACCAGCTTTTCTTCCACCATGCCGAGCCAATGGCCTCCGCAGCCCGTGGTGGGTTGCTGAAAGTCGTCTTCGTTCTGGCTTCGATCAAAGACCATTACTGCGAGTTCCCGGGAGGGGCATTCTCCGGGTGGTCCGGGGTAGGTGCTGGAGAGAACTGCCGCGCCGGTGGGGTAGGGGTTGGGTTTGATCCAGGCCTGATTTCCCAAGGCCATGAGGGAATCCAGGTCAATGGCCGCGCTGTCTTGGATTCCCGTAGATGTATAAAGCTCTGTGCCCAATGCCTGCTTGAATTTGGCGGTCCAGGCGAGGGGTTCTTCATATAGGGTGGTGCGATACCAGCCACAAGTGTCCGAAATGGCGGTCATACGAAGGGTATCTGCGCCCAGTAGGAGTCGTGGTACGGTGCCTTCAAAAGGATTCATGATGTTTATTGTCCGGATCTGCAGGGGAGCCCGGATGACTTTGAAGGTGGTTCCCACGGGAAGAAGCCACACCTCGTATTCCCCAGAGGGGAATAGCGTGGTTAATTTAAGGGATGCGTAGGTCTGGGTCGCGTTTTCGGGAGTGGGATAATAGCTTCTGATATCCAAATTTGCGGTTTTGAATTCGGTGTGGGCATATTGTGCAGCTGAAAAGGCAAAGCGCCACCAGCCCTTCAGTTCTCCGGTCGAATCCATGGCGGCGTAGTTTCCAAGGATGTTTCCGGCATGCAGGTAAACCGGAAGTTCGAAGCGGTTCGGGTCAGAAGCCCAAGGGTGCAGGATATGCACTACGCGAGCCGTATCCATGCATGTTCCAGCGGTACCCACCGTCGAATCCCCGGCCAACGTGGCAGCCGTTCCATCCACAAAAAGGGTGTCCTTTTTTGCAAGGAGTGAGGTCAAATTCAGACTGCCCGTGACCGGAAGAGTCTTATCCGTGTAGGGTCTTTGAAAATGGACTTGTCCGAGGGTGATTTGGGCGTCGCGTAGGGCTCCTTTGAACCAGCCACAACGGGTAGGTTCGGTGGAGTAACGCAGGCGGACCGTGTCCGTTCCCACAATCATGTTAGGAAGAACCTTGTTGCCCCAGGGGCTCTTGAACCAGATTACTTTTGCGCCCGGAGGAATCAGCTCAATGTGGTAGCCCTTGGCAGAAGCGTCAGGGATTACCCAAATCTCCTTTTCGGTACCGAACAAATCGACTACTTTGGGTTTGATTTCGGTGCCAGCAGCGGTTTTCCAGGTTTCACCGCCATTGCAGTTCTGGTCCGTGGCCAGGCCACAATTTTTGAGGGTGAAGTCTTCCCATGTATAGGTAGCTTTTGGGAATGTCTGAGTGAAATAGCCATCACTTTCACGGGTCATTTGTTTGGTGGGATCGGCGTTATATATGCCGGTCGCCCCTCCATTTAGATGGTGCCGATTGAGTATCTTCACCGGATCCGCAGCCCATGGCGACAGAATATGAAGGGTGTACTGCGCAAACGACGCAGAAAGAGCAAACAAAGTCAGCAGAATTGTTTTCATCATCATCCCGAATTTCCCTAGGCTAGATGGCTCCAGCCAATGTTAAGGCCGACCGTATCCACTGGATATGATCCTTCCCAACAACATTCCATACCGATCCCACTCGGCATGCATTCCCTAATTTATCCTGAAATACAGCAAAGAGGTTCCCTGAACTGGGTGTTATTCGCATAGGCTTGCAAGAAATTTTGCAAAAACAGGGTTCCTGTGATCTGAAACACCCAAATCTGCGGGACCAAAGGTTCTACATTTGCGCCCATGGCAATTTTGACTGTTCGCGATATCGTGCTGCGCTTTGGGGGTCCACCTTTGCTGGACCAGGCTTGTTTTTCCATTGAGGCAGGCGAGCGGGTCTGTCTGATGGGGCGCAATGGGGAGGGCAAATCCACCATTTTGAAGCTTCTCACCAAAGAAATGGAGCCCAATTCCGGTGAATTCATCAAAAAGCCGAGCCTGCGCATTGCCCGGTTAATTCAGGAAGTTCCTGAATCCCTGCCCGGAACCATCCGGGATGTGGTCGCTACGGGAATCGGCGATGGCAAGGCCCATTTTGACGACCTGGATTGGGAACACCAGCATGCGGTGGAATCCACCATTTCCAAAGTGAACCTCGATCCAGACCTGGAATTCAATTCCCTTTCGGGTGGTCAGCGCCGGCGCGCGTTGCTCGCCCGCGCCATCGCCGTGGATCCGGATTTGCTCCTCTTGGACGAGCCCACCAACCATCTCGACATTCCCTCGATCCAGTGGCTCGAAGACATGCTGCTGCGCTTGCCTTGCGCGCTTTTGTTTGTCTCCCATGACCGTTCGTTTGTGCGTAGAATTGCTACGCGAATTTTGGAACTGGACCGGGGTAAAATCCAATCCTGGGATTGCAACTACGACCGCTTTATTGAGCGTCGCGATGCCATGCTAGTGGATGAAGAGCGCGCCCGCGCAGTTTTTGATAAGAAGCTGGCCGAAGAAGAAGTGTGGATCCGGCGGGGAGTCAAGGCCCGGCGCGCCCGCAACGAAGGTCGCGCTAATGCGCTCTACAAGATGCGCGAAGAGCGTCGCAACCGCCGCGAACGCCAGGGTTCCGTGCAGATGGAAATCAGCGAGGCCGAGCGTTCGGGAAAAATGGTGATCCGCGCCCGCGACATCTCCTATGCGTGGCCAGGCAAGTCCATCGTGGAGAATTTCTCCTGCACCCTGATGCGCGGGGACCGCGTGGGAATCGTGGGCGCCAATGGCTCGGGCAAGACCACCTTGATCCGCATTCTGCTGGGTGAGATTCCACCTCAGTCCGGAGATATTTATTTGGGCACCAATCTGCAGGTGGCCTACTTCGACCAGATGCGCCTACAGCTGCGTGAAGACCAGACCCTGATAGAAAATATCGGCGATGGCAAGGAATACATTGAAATCGGTGGCGGGCGCAAGCATGTCATGGGTTACTTGGGTGACTTCCTCTTTTCGGCCGACCGTGCCCGCGGGCCCATCAGCGCGTTGAGCGGGGGAGAGCGTAACCGCCTGCTTTTGGCGCGCCTGTTCTCCCGGCCCTCCAATGTTTTGGTGCTCGATGAGCCCACCAATGATTTGGATATTGAGACTCTAGATCTCCTGGAAGAATTGCTGGCCGATTATGCCGGTACTGTGTTGTGTGTAAGCCATGATCGCGACTTTTTGGACCGCATCAGCTCGTCCCTGATTGTGCTGGAATCCCCTGGATTTGCCCGCGAATTTGTGGGTGGCTACGAGGATTACCGTGTGGTCCGTGAAGCGGAGCTTGCCCGGGAAGCCCAGGCCGCCAAGGCAGCCGCCAGCAAAAAGGCTACAACGGCCGAGGCACAAGCGCAAGCCAGCTCCAAGCGCAAATTGAGTTTCAAGGAACAGCGTGAATACGACCAGTTGCCCGGGCAAATAGAATCCCTGGAAACCCAGATTGCAGAATTTCACACGGCCCTGACCCAACCGGATGTATTTTCAGATCATAAAAAATTGCTCGACATTCAGGGTAAATTGACTAAGGCCGAAGCGGATTTGTTGCAAGCTTTTTCTCGTTGGGAAGAATTAGAAATCATTTACTAGTTTTTTGGTAAAGGATGCGACATGAAATTGTCATGCCCGGCACGGGCATCACAGAAATCTGCTACATGTAACGGTGATGCCCGTGCCGGGCATGACAGACAGACAGACAGACAGACAGACAGACAGACAGACAGACAGACATGATAGAACAACCGGGTAGAATGGCCGGCAAATATTAAATGGAGACCCCAATGCTTAACCGTAAAACCTATTTCATTCGCGAACATGTTGGAATTCTGAAGCTTTCCAACACCTACGACATCCTGGATCCTGAAACCAAGACCATGCTTGGGGTTGCCCAGGAGGATGTCCCTTTTTGGGTTCATTTGTTGCGCTTGGCTGTCAATAAGCAGTTTCTGCCCACCGCAGTCGTGGTGCGTGAAGGTGGCAACGAGAACGCTCTGGGTCCTGTGTTGTTTCAGATTAAAAGGAGTTTCAATATCGGATTCCGCACCAAAATTGACATTTTGAATACAAATGGCGAAGTGGTGGGCTGGTTCCAGAAAAAAGCGCTGAGCTTTGGCGGGGCCTTTTTTGTGTTCGATGCCGCCGGCACGCAGGTGGCCAAAGTAGGCGGGGACTGGAAGGGCTGGGAATTCCGCTTTGAAGATCTACAGGGCAAATCGCTTGGCTTGGTGAGCAAGCGCTGGTCGGGCATTGGCAAGGAGCTCTTTACCACTGCGGACAACTACATCCTGTCTTTGGAAGAGGTGAACCCCGCCATGGCCATTCTGCTTTTGGCTGCTGGCCTTGCCATCGACACGGTATTCAAAGAGCGATAGAATTCATAGTCACCCCCGCGAAGGCGGGGGTCTAGGACAAACAGGTACCCTGGACCCCCGTCTACGCGGGGGTGACAAACTTGCGCGCGGGGGTGACAAACAGGATGAGCCCTGGTTTCCCCGGCGGGATTACCCGTCGGCGTTGATCTTGGCGATAAGCTCCAGGAGCACATCTTCGGCTTTGTCGATGGGGATCTGGCAGGTGCCGGCAGCGGTGTGCCCACCGCCTCCGTAGCCAAGCATCATGGTGCCGATATCGGTTTTGGAGCCCCGGTCAAAAATGGACTTTCCGGTGGCAAATACCACATTCTGCTTTTTCAGGCCCCAGAGCACATGGATGCTGATGTTGGTCTGCGGGTACAGCGCGTAGATCATAAACCGGTTGCCCGCGTAAATGGTCTCTTCGTTGCGCAGGTCCAAAATGGCGAGGTTCTTGTGGATGGTGGTGCAGCGCTGGATCTGGTCTTTGAAGAACCCTTCGTGTTCACAGAACAAGGTGACGCGCTCTTTCACATCCGGGTGTTCGAGAATTTCTTCGATGGTATGATTTTTGCAAAATTCGATCAGAATCATCATCAATTGGTAATTGCTGATGCGGAAGTCCCGGAAGCGACCAAGGCCTGTGCGGGCATCCATTAAAAAAGAAAGCAGCTCCCAGCCCTTGGGTGCCAGGACATCTTCGCGGCTGAATTGGGCCGAATCGGCTTTGTCGACCGCTTCCATCATTCCCAGGTCGATTTGGGGGAAAATGTCGAACCCGCCGAGCCAGTCATAGACTACGCGTGCCGCAGAAGGGGCATGGCCGTCAATAAAATAGTTAGTGGCGTTCATGGCGTCTTTGTTACGGATCAGCTCGGATTCGTGATGGTCAAAGGCAAATGCGCAGGTTTTGACATAGGGCAAATTGGTGGTGATATCCCGGTCGGTGACTTCCACCAAGCCGTCCTGCATGTCCTTGGGGTGAACGAATTTGATTTCGTCGATGATATTCAGTTCAGTCAGGAGCATCCCACACACGAGTCCATCGAAATCGCTGCGTGTGATCAGGCGGTATTTTTTGTCTGTAAACCGTGTAGCATTGGACATTATATAGAGCTCCTAAAAACAATCTCTGTGAAAAGTATCCTCATTTTGCTTGGAAATGTCAAGATAACTTAGATTCCAATCATGCCAAACCAGCAAAAATCGCTACCCGCCTCTCCTGGATGGGTCAAGGATGCGGTGTTTTACCAGGTATTCCCTGACCGGTTCCGGAGAGGGGTGTCATCGCCAAATCTCGGGGTCATGGAGCCCTGGGGAGCCACGCCGACCACCCATAATTTCATGGGCGGGACTTTGCGCGGTATTCTGGAAGGGCTGGACCATATTCAGGAGCTGGGTTGCAACGCGTTGTACCTCTGTCCCATTTTTTCTTCCACCGCGAACCACCGGTACCACACCAACGATTACTTTCGCATCGATCCCTTGCTGGGTTCCGAACAAGATTTTGACGATTTGGTGAATGAGGTTCACCACCGGAAAATGTGGATCATCCTGGATGGAGTTTTCAATCATTGCTCCCGGGGGCTTTACCAGTTTAACAGCCTGCTGGAACTTGGGGAAGAATCCCCTTTCCGGGATTGGTTCTTGGTGGATTCCTTTCCCCTACGGGCCTATGGGGATTCACCCAATTACCGTTGCTGGTGGAATCTTCCTGCCCTGCCCAAATTCAATACCGCAAATTCCCAGGTGCGGGAATTTCTTTGGAGCGTGGGTGAATACTGGATGAAGCGTGGAATTAATGGGTGGCGCCTGGATGTCCCCAACGAAATTGATGATGACCGGTTTTGGCAAGAATTCCGCAAACGGGTAAAAGCGGTCAATGAAGAAGCCTACATCGTGGGTGAAATTTGGAGCGAGCCTTCGCGCTGGCTTGCGGGCGACCAGTTCGACGGGGTCATGAATTACGAGGCCCGGCGGGCAATCCTTGAAACGCTCTTCCCCGATGCCATGCGCCGCCCGGAAAATCTTTCCACCGGGGAGCCGGAAGCCGTGCTTCACCAAGGTTCCGCAGAATATTTGCAAAACCAAGCCGCTCGCAAACTCTGTAACGACCTGCTCCATGCCTTTCCGCATGACCGCTACGGAATTCCTTTCAACCTGTTGGGTTCCCATGACAACATGCGTATGGCAACCTTGGGAAAGGACTGGCCCGAACACCAGGACCTGGCCTGGGCGTTACTATGTTTTTTGCCGGGCACGGTCTGCATTTACCAGGGCGACGAGCTGGGACAAGAGGGTGGAAAGGATCCGGACAACCGCCGTTGTTTTCCGTGGCAGAATCTGGTTGCCCTGAAGAAATCGGCACGTTTTCAAGGACTCGCGGAACTGATCGCTTTACGTCGTCGCTACGCCTGTCTGCGGCATGGCTCTTTTGGATGCCGACCCGATGGAAATGGAGTAATCCTCTGGCGCGAGCTGGGGTCCGAACGGCTGGAGTTGCGCATCGGATACCCTGGGCAAGTGGGTCTGGCGCCCTCGCGCGAGGTGGTGTGGGACGAGATCCTTTCGGCGCGGACCGAGGGAATTCCTGGGCTTGCGGGGCGCATGGTGAATCCAGGTGGCTGGCAGATCATCCGGGTGAAAACCAGCAAATAAGACCTTAATTGGCGGATCGGTTGGGGTGTTTCTGCGAATTCCCTTGCAACTGGTCCGGTAAATAGATATCCTCTATTCCATGAGCCTTCGCAAAATTGCGTCATTATTGATTGTGGTCACATTTGCCCTCTTCGCGGGCATCTTTTGGTTTTTGGGTGACCGCATTTTGGGACAACAGTTCAATGAGCTTGAATCTCAGGCCATTCGCGATGATTTGGGTCGTTTGCAAGAAGCCATCGACGATCAGCTGGAATATTTCGCCAAGACCTCCGGTGACTATGGGCATTGGCTCGACACTTGGAAATATGTGGTTGATCTCAATCCGGGATACGAAGAATCGAATCTGAATGTCGAGACCTTGAAAAACCTTGGCGTTAGCCACATGATTTATCTCGATTCGGTGGGTAAATTGGTCAAGCACTATGGAGCAAATATTCACGCGGAAGACGGCGACACCATTCCCTTGGCGGCCGAGATTTTAGGCAAACTCGATGTCAAATCTCCACATTTCAAAGCTCTGGGCCACTTATCCCAGGGATGGATAGAAGTGGGTGACTCGGTGGCCTGGCTTTTTGGCGTCTCTGGAATTACCCAGGATTACCTGGATTCGTCCGTCCGGGGGTATTTGGTCTTTGTGCGGGAAATCGATTCTGTCATGCTGGAACGCTTTCAAAAGCGGGTCCGGTTGGATTTAAAAATGCAAGTTGGGCGGATCGCTCCTCCGGGGGCTTTAGTCTTGGATTCTTTGGTGGGCCGTGGGAGTGTTTCGCGGGTGTTTTTGGGGGCGGAACCTGTTCGGGGGGCCAACGGGGTTCGTCAGAGTCAGGGTTTTCTGCAAACGGGAATTGGGGGCAGCCTGCTTTTTGAGTTATTGCATTCCCGCCAAATCGAAGCCAGCGGGCAAGGAAGCGTTCGTTTTTTGAATTGGATCTTGCTTACCATCTGTGTCGCCCTGCTCCTGCTTTTGCTGATTGTGCTTCGTCAAGTTATTGTGCGCCCCTTGGAGGATTTGCAGGATCGCTTCCAGCGTATTGAAAACTCGGGGGATTATTCTCTTCGGGTTCCGACCACAGGACCCAAAGAAGTCCGGACCCTTTCCCGGGCGATCAACTCCATGCTTGCGCACTATGCCGATGCCATGAACAATTTGGAAGCAAGCGAAGGAGAGCAGCGTGCCCTTGCCGCTCAGCTGACCGCGACCTATGCCTTCATGTTGCGTCTGGTGGACTTTTTGCCCGATTCGACTTTTGCGGTAGATGGGAAGGGAAAAGTGATGGCTTGGAATCTTTCCATGGTCGAGACCACGAAAAAATCCTTTGATGAGATGAAGGGCAAGGATTTGGACCAGGTTTCCGAAGTGCTCTACGGAAGCGTAAGGCACCTTTTGATGGAAAGTTTTTTCAATCACGAGCTGGGGGCGGAGACCTTTCCGGAGCGTACCCAGCTACCGGATGGCGCGTTTCACTTTGAAGAATTCGTGGCCACCCAGGATGATAATAATGGACGGTTCCTGGATCAGACCGCGATCGCTTTGCGCGACGGGCAGGGCAAATTTTTGGGAGCCCTTCAGATTATTCGCGATGTGACGGAACAGAAGCGGGCCGAAATACGCTTGGAGTTCCTGAGCCTTCACGATCCTTTGACGGGTCTTTTCAATCGGACCTACTACGCCGAAGTTTCTGCTGGATTGAGTACTCCCGCAAATCTTCCTCTGGGAGTCATTCTCATCGACTTGGATGGATTGAAGCTGGTCAATGACACCTTGGGGCACGAGCATGGCGATGCTTTGATTCTTGCTGCTGCGGGAATCATGCGAAAGGTTTTTGGCAATGTTCCGGTGGCGCGCATTGGCGGCGACGAGTTTGTGACCTTCTTCACCAAGTCGGCCGAGGGCCTGGTCCGGGGAGCCGTGGAGCGCCTTGTCGAGGCCTGCGAAGAGCATAATGCCAAGAATCCTCCTCTTCCCGTGCAGATGTCGGCGGGGTTTGCTTGGTCCGATTCCCATTGTGATTTGGCGGACCTGGTCAAGGAGGCCGATGCCCGCATGTATCGCGAAAAAGACTTGCGTCGCGAGTCGGTCCGCCTAGGCTACGTCACCAGTCTTCAGCGTCGCTATGAAGAGGTCCATCGAAAAGACAAGGACGTTACCGAACGCCTCATTTCGCTGAGCCAGCGCTTCGCAAAATTTTTGGGACAGGACGAAGAGTCTATCGCTCGACTGCTTTTGCTGGCTCGATTCCGGGATATCGGCAAGGTTGGGCTTTCGGAGCGGATCATGCTCAAGCCTGGGCCCCTGGACAAGGACGAGCAGGCCGAAATGCAGAAGCAGCCCGAAATCGGGTACCGCATCGCCCGCATTTCCCGGGAGCTCGCTCCTATCGCCGATTTAATCCTCAAACACCGCGAATGGTGGGATGGCCGGGGCTACCCCCTAGGAATCTCGGGGGAGCAAATTCCTTACCTGAACCGAGTGTTGGCTGTAGTCGAGGTCTATGTGGCCATGACGGGTCCACGCCTTCGGAGCCGTACTGTGACTGCTCAGGAAGCTCTCGAGGAGATTGGCACCATGGCCGGCAAAAAGCTGGAGCCCGCCCTGGTTACGTCCTTCGGAAAATTCCTGCTTCAATAAGGGATTCATTTTCGGTTGTCATGCCCAGAATGGGCATCACAGAACTCAAAAAAATGAACGGTATCCACTGTGTGGAAAGTGGCGAAGCCAAAAGTGGCCAAGCTTTGCATAGCTGCCAGTAACCGTAACTGGTAGCACATCGGCCGTGCCGGGCATGACAAGGACAGCCGGGCATGAAAGAGAGCCGAGGCCCATTGCAACAAGCATGTCATGGCCGGAAGGGCCATCACCGCATCGCGCCCGAAGAATCACTGCAACCAGCACCGGTGATGCTCCACACAGTGGATAGTGCTCCACTAACAACCAAAGGTTGAAGTGGCCACTCGGCCGTGCCGGGCATGACAAGGACAGCCGGGCAAGGACAGCTGGGCATGACAAATTCTTCGTTCATAATACCGTTTTGGCAAATTGTAGGGAATTAACTAATTTTAGTCCCTATTATTTGAGGATCTCTATGAAAAATGG
Organism: uncultured Fibrobacterota bacterium; assembly: GCA_903876665.1. Taxonomy (GTDB): domain Bacteria; phylum Fibrobacterota; class Fibrobacteria; order Fibrobacterales; family Fibrobacteraceae; genus CAIRAY01. The sequence goes on from CAIRAY010000125.1 coordinate 57,071, forward strand.
TATTGGCCCGCGCGGAATCGTAATCTTTGGTGTGCTTCTATTGGCTTTATATAGCCTTTGGCCATCCATCCAGGTGCATCGCCTCTCCGGCGAAGCGAAGCAACTGTTCATGAAGCAAAACCCCAAGGTGGTCGATAAAGCGGTCAACTTTGGTCTTGACTTGGCTGGTGGAACCAATATCGTGGTGGAAATCGACAAGTCTGGCCTCAAGCCCGACGAAGCCGCCGACGCCCAGGAGCGTTCCCTCGAAATTATCCGTAACCGCGTGGACCAATTCGGACTTTCCGAGCCCGTCATTACCCCATCGGGCACCAACCGCGTGGTTGCTGAACTTGCAGGCGTTGACGCTGACGCGGCCAAGGGCCTGATCGGTGAAACCGCATTGCTTGAATTCAAGCTCGTGGTCAAGCAGGAGCGCTTTGTTCCCGTGCTAAATCAAATCGATGAATACCTCAAGCGCAAAGCGGCCGGTGTTTCTACCGATACCGCTGCGATAGCCGACACGACCAAGAAGGATTCTGCCACGGTTCCAAAAAATTTGACCGATGATCAGTTGCTGCTCGGTGGAACCGCCCTTAAGGATTCTACCGCCAAAGACACCACCAAGGTTGTCGCCCAAGCTCCGGTTGACACTTCCAAGAAGGTCGGCCCCAAGGATCGCTTTACTGAGGACCTGGAAACATTCAAAAAGCGTCCTTTCTCCTCCATGCTTCGCGCCCAGGGTGGCGATGTGGCTGTCCTGGAAGGGGATATCGTAACCATCAAGAATACTCTGACCAATCCGGGGGTCATGTCCTTGATTCCTCTCGATGTCCAGTTCGCCTGGGGTCGCAATTTCGAGACCCTGGAGAATGGCGACAAGGTCAAGAAGCTTTATATGCTCAAGCGTCGTGCCGAAATGGACGGCAAAGAAATTTCTGATGCCAAGTGGAGCCGTGTCGATGGAGGACTCTCCTCCGGTCAGCTTGCTGTCAACATGAAGTTCAAGGGCCTCGGTCCCAAGAAGTTTGCTTCCATCACTGGCAATAATGTCGGTCGTCAGATGGCCATCGTTCTGGATGACCAAGTGATCAGCGCGCCTGTGATCCGTGACCGTATTGCCGATGGTAATGCACAAATCACTGGACTTGACGATGTGGCCGAAGCCAAGCAGCTCTCCGTGGTTCTCCGCGCCGGCGCGCTTCCTGCTCCTATGAAAATCGTGGAGCTCCGCTCGGTCGGTGCTTCCCTGGGTGAGGACAATATTCGCAACGGTGTGTTCTCGGCGCTGGCCGGTATCATTATCGTGCTTGCGTTCATGATCATCTATTATAAGACTGCGGGTCTGGTCGCCAATGTGGCCGTGCTCTTCAATATTGTATTGCTGGGCGCACTCATGTCCATGTTCAACGGCACACTGACTCTCCCAGGTATTGCCGGTATCGTGCTCACCGTGGCTATGGCGGTGGATGCCAATGTGATTATTTACGAACGTATCCGTGAAGAACAGCGGGCCGGCAAGTCAGCTCGCCAGTCCGTAGCTTCTGGTTATGATCGCGCCTTCTCGACCATCTTTGACTCCAACATCACCACCTTCCTGACCGCCCTTATCCTTTACAAGATCGGAACTGGCCCAGTAAAGGGCTTTGGTATGACCTTGATGATCGGTATCGCGGCTTCCATGTTTACCGCGCTGACCGTCACCCGCTCCATTTTTGATGGCATGCTCGCCCGTTCGGAAAGCAACAAACTCAATGTCGGCAAGGGTCTGGAATTCTTTGTGAAGGCAAACTTCCCTGTGGTGGCCAATCGCCGTTACTTCATCGGCATTTCCGCTGCTGTGGTTACCCTTTCGATTCTGATTGTTGCCATCAAGGGTTTTGAATACAGCGTTGACTTTACCGGAGGACATGTGCTGACGGTTCAGTTCCAGGACGATGTTGCCCACGCCAAGGATTTGCAGGCAGCCCTGACTAAGGGTGAAATTCGAGATGCCAAGGTTCGTACCTTAGGTGGCACGAGTGCCAATCAATACCTGATTTCGGCCAGTGCTGAGGTTGATGGTGATTCCAAGCTCAAAGGCCAAATTGGCCAAGCCTTGCAAGACGCAGGGCTCAAGGCTGAAATCATCAACGAAGAAATCGTCGGTCCATCGATCGGAAAAGAACTCCGCATTGACGCGATTCTTTCGGTCTTCTTGGCTTGCTTGGTCATTGGCCTATATATCTGGCTGCGCTTCGGTAAGTTCGGCCTGGGCTTTGGAATTGGCGCCGTGCTTGCGCTTGCCCATGATGTGACCATCACCCTCGGTGTCTTTGCCTTGTTCGGTCTGCCCATCGATGCAGCCTTGATTGCGGCGGTGCTGACGATCATCGGTTACTCCATCAACGATACCATCATCGTGTTTGACCGTATCCGCGAAAACACCCAGACACTTGCTGGGCACACCTTTGCGGAACGCATGAACTTGGCCATCAACCAGACCCTTTCCCGTACTTTAATCACTTCGCTGACCGTACTCTTCATCACCGTCATCCTTGCCATCAGCGGTGGCTCGAGCATTCAGGATTTTGGCATTGCCATGAGCATCGGTGTCGTGGTGGGTACCTGGTCTTCCGTCTTTATCGCGTCTCCGCTGGTTCTCTGGTGGACCGAGCGCTTCCCTTCCCGCAAGGCATAAGACATTTGAAATCAATGAAACCGGTCTACCCAGACCGGTTTTTTTGTATGTTGGGTGTGGGTGCAGATTCAATCTGCAGGATTGTCCTTGGCGAAATTCCCAAGGACAGGAAGGTCGGGCCGCCTTTCGGAACTTGTTGCATATCCATTGCACAAACCGAGGCCATTATGACCCTAGCGATCACCTTCGTATTTGTACTTGCCTACCTGGCCATTGCCCTGGAGCATCCCCTGCGCCTGCACAAAACAGCTTCAGCACTTTTGGGTGCTGCCGTGTGTTGGTCCCTGTATGCGCTGCTGGGAACAGACGCGGGTTTGGTCCACGAACAATTGGTGGAAAATCTGGCAGAGGCTGCGGGCATCATTGTTTTTTTAATGGGGGCAATGACCATCGTGGAAATTGTGGATGCCCATGGTGGATTTTCCCTGGTGACCGACCGTATTCACACTCGGGACTTGCGCAAGTTGATGTGGATCATTGCCTGGGTGACCTTCTTCCTTTCCGCGGCACTCGACAATTTGACTACCACCATCGTCATGGTTTCTCTGGTGCGCAAATTACTTAAGAAACATGAAGACCGGTTGATCTTTGCAGGGCTGATTGTCATTGCGGCCAATGCTGGCGGGGCATGGAGTCCCATCGGGGATGTCACCACGACCATGCTTTGGATTGGGGGGCAGATTTCTGCAGGGGCCATTGTCCAGGGTGTATTTTTCCCCAGTGTCTTGAATTTGCTGGTTCCCCTGGCTGTGCTTTCTTTTTGGGTCAAGGGTGAAGCCACCATGGTGCAAGGTGCAGGAATTGATGCCGCGGGCCATAGCCCAGGCCATATTGCGGGTGCTTCCGTGCGTGAGAAAACCCTGGTGTTCTTTCTGGGAATTGGTTCCTTGCTTTTTGTTCCCATTTTTAAAACCGTGACTCACCTGCCTCCTTGGATGGGAATCCTGTTTGGACTGGGAGTGCTTTGGACGGTCACGGAATATATCCATCGCAACAAGGCGGAAACCAGTTCGAGCCATTTGGGAGTTGCGAGTGCCTTGCGTCGAATCGACAGGCCCAGCGTACTCTTCTTCCTGGGAATCCTTCTCGCTGTAGGCTCCTTACAGGCCATTGGACAATTGGCTGCCGCTGCAGGTTGGTTGGATCAAGCGGTTGGGAATACTGCAGGCATTGTATTTTTAATTGGCATCCTCTCGGCGATCGTGGACAATGTTCCCTTGGTGGCGGCCAGCATGGGAATGTACTCCCTGGAAAATTACCCTCAGGACCACTTCCTGTGGGAGTTCTTGGCCTATTGTGCCGGAACGGGAGGGAGCATGCTGATCATTGGATCTGCGGCGGGCGTTGCTGCTATGGGCTTGGAGAAGATTACCTTCGGCTGGTATCTTCGGAAGATAGGCCCCTTGGCCGCTCTGGGGTATTTTGCGGGCGCGGGAGTATTTCTCCTTCAGGTTCAGGTCCTTCGGTAGTTTTTGTTGGTATCTTTGAAGCAGTCATGCAAAAGTGCTACAAACTCGAAAATGGCCGTCTGCAGCCCTCGGATGAAGCCGACGCCCAAGTGGTGGTCGTGGTCAGTCCCGATGCCAGCCAGCGAGATTTGCTGATTCAGAGTCATCAGATCGATGAGCATACTTTCAATTCCGCTTTGGACACCGACGAGCTGGCCCGTATTGAGTACGAAGACGATTACACGGCCATCATTTTTAAAAAGCCCAAGAGCTACACGGCGGATGACCAGTTTCAATTCAAGGTTTCTTCCTTTGGTGTGTTCATTTACGAAGATGTGGTCGTGGTGCTTACCGATACGGAATTGCCCTTGGTCGATGAGCGGCGCTTTTCCAAAATGGGTTCGCTCAAGGCATTTGTGCTTCGCCTGTTGAACTACTCCATTTACCATTTCACCGAACATCTGAAAATCATCAACAAGATTTCCGATGAAATCGAACAGAAGATTGAGTCCTCGATGAAGAACGAGTACCTGATCTATATGTTCTCCTTGGGAAAAGGCCTGACCTATTATCTGAACGCGATTAACTCGAACGACATGTTGCTGCGGCGCTTGCAGTCTGCACGCTCCATGGCCTTCAGCGAAGTCGAACGGGACTTGCTGGAAGACCTGATGATTGAAAATCAACAGTGCCTGCGCCAAGCGGAAATCTATTCCAACATTTTGGCGAACATGGCGGGTGCGCGCTCCTCCATCGTTTCCAACAACCTGAATATTTTGATGAAGACGCTCAACCTGCTGACTGTGGGCATCATGGTGCCGACCTTCGTGGTGAGCGCGTTTTCCATGAATGTCCCCATTCCCATGAGCGAATTCAAGTGGGCCTTCAGCATCATCATGGCCCTCGCTGCCCTGTCCGTGGGCATCTTCATGTGGATCTACAAGAAGAAGAACTGGTAATTTGCAGGATACAGGGGTAAACAAACTTCCCCATTTGTCTCGCTTCTGCCTCCAGTGAAAACCTATATCTAAATCATGAAAATATTTATCACCGGTGCAACGGGATTCATTGGCTCCTATGTAACCAAAGCCCTTCTGGATCGCGGAGATTCCGTGGTGGCGTTTGTGCGTAATCCAGGCAAGATTCCTTCGCTGATGAATCATCCCCAGGTACAGGTGGTTGAAGGAGAGCTCACGGATTTTGACGCCATGCGCCAAGGGCTTCTGGGTTGTGATGCCTGTATACACATCGCACTGGGTTGGGGCGATACTCCCCAGGCTATGCTGGAACGCGATACCTTGCCCACGGTAGCATTGCTGGAAGCGGCTGCAAATGCGGGTTGCAAATCTTTTGTATACACATCTTCCACGGCGGCCATGGGAGAAATGCGTTCCCCCATGCACGAGGCTTTGCGCTGCATTCCCAACGATTTATACGGCGCCACCAAATCTGCGGGCGAATCCTTTGTGCTGGGATTTCGCAACACGCCCATGCGTCGCAATGTGATCCGGCCCGGCTATACCTTTGGAAACCCCGTGGTCTCCGACGGAGTCAGCCAGCCCGATGCACGCTTCCTGAACATGGCCCGGGCAATCTTGCAGGGCCAAGACGTGTCATTGATCCAACACGACGGCACCCAGTTTATTCATGCCGCGGACCTCGCAAAATTATACCTAGCCGTGCTCGATGGAGATTGCCAGGGCGAGGTCTTTTTAGGGCTTTCCAGCGAATGGGTTGCTTGGAAAACGGTGGCCATGGAAATGCTGATGCATTCTCCCTCGCCTTCCAAGACCGTTCTTCAGGATTTAGGCTGGGGGGCAGAACCGATTTTATTTCTGGTGCAGAAGATTGAGAGTACATTTGGGTTACGGTTTACGAGCTGGCCTGCCTTGCAGGATCATTTAGAATGGAGCCTGGCAAAGGCAAAAAAGGAGATTGGGCATGAATAATCGCAAGGGAATTTTGAGCGTCTCGCTCCTGTGTAGCTTGTGGCTTTTGGGTTGTTCGGATACCTCCACAAATCCTGATGCCGATACCTCCAGTTCAAGCGTGGCTGGGGATTCCACTGGAACGGAATTGTCCTCCTCCCTGTCTTCTTCCTCGGGCACAGGGGCTCTGGACCAGGCGCACCGCTTGGTCAAGAACATGGGCCGCGGTATGAATCTGGGCAACGCCTTGGAAGCCCCCAATGAAGGGGAATGGGGCGTGACCCTGGAAGAAAACTATTTCCGCATGCTGGGCGATTCCGGGTTCACCAACCTGCGCATTCCCGTGCGGTGGGATACTCACTTGTCATACGATGGCCTGTGCACGGTGGATTCAGCCTGGATGGCACGCGTCAAATGGGCCATTGAAAATACCATCAGCAACGGAATGATCGCAATTGTGGATGCCCACCATTGGGAAGCCATGTACAGCGACCCCACGGGGACCGAGCCCTGCTTCCTCAGCGTATTCAAGCAGATGGCGCAGAATTTCAAGGTTTATTCCAAGGACTCGCTGGTCATTGAATTGCTCAATGAGCCCCGGGATTTGTTGACCTCCACTGTCTGGAATAATGTACTGGCAAAAACTATTGATACCATTCGCACGATTGATGCGGAGCGTACCCTGATGGTGGGTCCAGGGAACTGGTACAGTGCTGCTGGGCTCACAAGTTTGAAGCTTCCGGTGGCCGATAAAAATATCATCGCCTCCTTCCATTACTATGACCCTTTTTCCTTTACCCATCAAGGCGCTACATTTTTGGATCCCGTCCCACCTACCGGTGTGACCTGGTCGGCAACGACCGCCGAAATGAGGGCGGTGCGTGAAACCTTCCAGAAGGTCAAGGATTGGTCCATCGCCAACCAACGCCCCATTTACCTAGGTGAATTTGGCGCATACAATGCAGCAGATACTGCCTCGCGGGGAGTCTGGACCGAGTTCATCGGGGAAGAAGCCTTGCGCCAGGGCTTCGCCTGGGGCTACTGGGAGTTCTGTTCCGGTTTTGGCGTGTATGATGCGGCCAATGATTCCTGGAACCACTTTTTGATGAAAGCCTTGCTCCACCCAACTCTCGGATTTGGCGATTATTTCGTTCCCAATTTGGACACCACCCGCTATGTGGTGCTGGATGATTTTGATGGTTTCGAAGGAACCAAGGCCAACTTGAGCTCCCTCTCGGCGATCCTTACCGCGCTCAACCAGGAACCCCTGGATTCCGCCGGGGGCACTTGGTATGCCTATGCATCTACCCAGAGCAAGTTATACCAACAAAGCGGCGATTCCCTGCCCCAAACCGAACGCTACAAAATGATCGTGGCCGATGGGCACGAGGGCAAGGGTCTGTATATCAAAATGAACTTGAAGGGCGAGAGCTACCCTTACACGGGAGTGGGCGCCAGCTTCAATGGCACCCAAACCTTTGACATGAGCTCCATGCGGGCACTCTCCTTCTGGGCCAAGGGTCGCGGCGATTTCAAGCTTGCCTGGAAAACACCCTTCACCGATACCTGTTGTTCTGCGACAAACACCTGGGGAAAATTCAGCAAAGAAATCACCCTGAGTGCCGACTGGAAGCAGTATGTGATCTGGTCGGATGAATGGGTTCCCACGCCATATTCCGGCTTGGAAACCGCGCAAGAAGAATGGATCAATCACGATGATCAGGTGACCAACCTGGAATTCATGAATGGCCAAGCCTATGGCGAAGCGGTGGATGACACCCTGGAATTGTGGCTCGATGATGTCCGCTTCTATGGCATGGATTTGAAGTCGTTTCAGTGACACGACAATTTTCATAGGGCGAAAACGGGGCTTCCGGCCGTACTCTTTGTAATACAGTCGGAAGCCCCTCCCCATCTTACGCGACCTTTTGGTGCTTTGGAATCCAGGTCACCCGGGGGTTACAAACGACAGGGGCGACAGCGGGAGCCGAGCTTGCAAGCCGAAGGCTTGTGGTTCTTCTACCGAAACGGTCTGCGTAGCAGAAGAAGCGAATCTCTATGGAAAGCGCCCGACTGGAAGTCGGGGAATGAGCTTTCCATGGAGTCGAGCTTCTCAGTGAAGGTTGAAGAGCCATGAGGTGAAGCTTCTCGTCCATGGCGGGTGTAACCCCCGGGAATCTACCTAAATGATTCCAGGATGCTCCGCGAAAACGGGCAAAAACCTCCCGTTTTCCCCAGTTTTCATGTAGATTCCTACATTATGCCTAACATGAAAACAGCAATCCTTACCAACGAGTTCCCTCCCTCCATCTATGGTGGAGCCGGGATCCATGTACAATTTCTTACCCGTGAGCTGCAGACCTATTGTGGAATCGAAGTTCGCTGCTTCGGAGACCAGAATGTCCAGGGTGAATCCCTTTCGGCCCTAGGCGTAAAGGTCCGCTCTGCCGGAATCGACGCCGCCGAGGCCCGCACCCGCAAGATCCTGGATCCTTTGGACATCAACCTGCAGATGGCCGCCACCCTCAAGGGCGTGGACGTGGTGCATTGCCATACCTGGTACACGCATTTCGCAGGTGTGCTCGCGAGTCGATTGCTCGAGGTGCCCCTCATTTTGACGACTCACTCCTTGGAGCCCCATCGCCCTTGGAAGCACGAACAGCTGGGCCACGGTGGCTACGCCATGAGCAGCTGGATCGAAAGGACGGCCTATCAAAGTGCCGACGGAGTCATCGCGGTTTCGCAACAGATGAAAAAGGATGTGATCGAACTTTACGGAGTTTCGCCCGATCGTGTGCAGGTCATTTATAACGGAATCGATCCCGAATTTTACCAGCCCACCTTTGACGAGTCCATACTTCGTCAATATGGCATTGACCCTGCCAAACCCTACGTGATTTTTGTGGGTCGCATCACCCGCCAGAAGGGCATTGGCCAGCTCCTGGAGGCGATCCCCCAGATCGATCCCAATGCCCAGGTGGTGCTTTGTGCGGGGGCTCCCGACACCCCGGAAATTGCAGCAGAAATGAAGGCGAAAATGACCGAGCTGCAAGCCAAGCGGCCCGGATTGATCTGGATCCAGGAAATGCTGGACCATGCCAAGCTCCGGGTACTCTACAGTCATGCCACCACCTTTGTTTGCCCTTCGCTCTATGAGCCCTTCGGCATCATCAATCTCGAAGCCATGTCCTGCGGGATTCCTGTGGTGGGAAGCGCCGTGGGTGGCATTCCGGAAATTATTGTGCATGGCGAAACTGGTATTCTGGTACCCTTGCAGCCCAAGGGGGACAACGATTTTGAGCCCGCGCATCCCGAGGCTTTTCAAAGCGCTTTGGCGCGCTCCATCAATTTGCTTTTGGCAAATCCCGCCAAAGCCAAAGAAATGGGTCAGGCCGCCCGCAAAAGGGCCATCGATGTTTTTAGCTGGAAGTCAATCGCTAAGCAGACCTTCGATTTTTACACACAAACCATACAACGCCATTCTAAGGAAGTGAAGAAATCATGACCGCAATTATCCCTGAACGCCGTGACAACCTCGTCATCGAAAATATCCGCCCCTTGGTCAATGCCGGCAAGTACGCCCTCAAGCGCGAACCGGGCGACATGGTGGTCGTCCAGGCTGACATTTTTCGTCACAGCCACGAAAAATATGATGCCGCCATTCTCTACCGCCACAGTGGAAAAAAGAAGTGGGAGCAGGCTCCTATGGTCTTTGTTGACAACGATGAATGGGAGGGAAGCTTCCAGGTCAAAAGCATCGGATATTACGAATACAAGGTGATCGCCTGGACTCTGAAGCCCGAAGACAAAACCCCCACCGAAAGCCCGGTGTTTGAAGTCCGGGTGGATCCGCTCTATTCACGCTTTGGTTCTTGGTACGAGATGTTCCCACGCTCCCAGGGCACCGATCCCAAAAAATCAGGAACCTGGGACGATTGCATCCGGCGTCTCCCCGACATTCTCAACATGGGTTTTGACACCATTTACTTGGTGCCTATTCATCCTATTGGAAAAACCAATCGCAAGGGCGCCAATAATTCCCTGAAGGCCAAACCCGGCGAGCCCGGTTGCCCATACGCAGTGGGTAGCAGCAAGGGTGGCCACATGGCCGTGGATCCTGACCTGGGCACCATGAAGGATTTCGAACGGTTTTCCAAAGCCTGCCGCAGCAGCGGGGTGCGCTTGGCCCTCGATCTCGCCCTCAACTGCAGCCCAGATCACCCCTATGTGAAATCCAACGAAGAGTGGTACTGCCACGAAGCCGATGGGTCCATCAAGTTTGCCGAGAATCCTCCCAAGAAATACGAAGACATTTACCCCTTCGACTACTACAACGACAACTACAAGGCGCTGTGGCAAGAGATTCGCGATGTCATTTTGTTCTGGGTGGAGAAGGGTTTTGAGATATTCCGTATCGACAATCCCCACACCAAGCCCTACCCCTTCTGGGAGTGGCTGATCCGCGACGTCAAGGAAAAACACCCTGAAGTCATTTTCTTGGCCGAAGCCTTTACCCGTCCCAAGATGATGCACCACCTGGGCAAGATCGGCTTCGACCAGAGCTACACCTACTTTACCTGGCGCACCGAAAAGTGGGAGATTGAAGAGTACTTGAAGGAGCTGACCCAGTCCCCGGCCAAGGAATATATGCGGGGACTATTCTTCCCCACCACTCCCGATATTTTCCCCAAGCACCTGCACCATGCTCCCGCTTCCGCATTTAAACAGCGGGTACTCCTCGCGGCGACCTTGAGTTCGGTCTATGGCATTTACAATGGTTATGAACTCTGCGAGAACGAGCCCTTCCCGAACAAGGAGGAGCTCAACTTCTCCGAAAAGTACCAGTACATGACGCATGACTGGAATGCGCCTGGCAATATCAAGGACTTCATTCGCCGGATCAATGACCTGCGCAAGCGCGAACCGGCTTTGCAGGAATACGACAATCTGCGTTTCCACACCTGCGAAAATCCCCAGATTATCGTCTATTCCAAGCGGCTTGCAGCTGAAAACTCCACGGTTCTGGCCGTGGTGAATTTGGATGCAAACAACAAGCAAAGCGGTATGCTGAAGATCAACATGGCCGACCTTGGCCTGACCGACAGTGATTTCTACTTCGTCAAGGATTCCTTGACCAGTGAGTCCTATGTGTGGAAGGGATCCGAAAACTTTGTGATCCTCGATCCCGCCAAGAGCCCTGGTCATTTGTTCACGGTCCTAAAGGCGTAAGTTCCCAAGCGAAAAATATTTAACTCAAAAAGAGACAGCCCTTATGCAATAAGGGCTGTCTCTTTTTTATTGGTAGTGGGTTAGGGAAAATTCAAGGCGCGGTTGGTGGAAATAAATTCTTTTTCAGCTCCAGATACTTCGCTTCGGAAACCTTCAGAATAGCTTGCAATTTGCTCCCAACCAAATCCTTTAGCTCGCATGCTTTCGATGTGCTCAATATCGCGGAGGGCGGTCCAATGCTCCTTGCCCTGCTCAATGCCTTTTTCCATGCCCTCTTCCCTGGCTTTATCATACATCTGTTCGAGAGTTGTTTTAAATCTCATTATGGGTTCCTCGACGAAGGCGGTGGCGAGATGTTCGTAGGTGGGGAGATCCAGTCCGCCACGGACTGATAAATATATCCAACGTTCTCCAAATTGCGCGGGACTTCCTGTTTTTGTGGCATTCCGCAAAAGCTCATGCAGTACCTTGTGGTTATGGCCGAACATTCGACCAGGGTACAGGGTTAGACGATGGAAAGGTTGATTCAGTACGCGGGTGTGGCAATTGGGACCAATATTTGGGTATGCTACGTTAATGCCAATGAATCATTCCATTTTGAATCGGATTACCAATACGGGCATCGTATGGACCGCGATCATATCGATCCCGTTGAACGCAATCATATTTTTTGCCTTACGCGATAGTGAGTTCTTCGAGCCTCGCCTTGTTTCGCCCATATTGAGTATTATTGTCCTGATTGTGGCCCTGGCCCGGAATTGGATTCCTCTAAAGGTCAAGGCGTGGACCTATGTCGTGCTGATATTTCTTGCAGGTTGTTTTAGTCTGTTGCTTGGGCTGATCGATATGGCGAGCCTTTGGTTTATCCTGGCGATCATTTATACCATCATCATTTCCAGGGGCAGAGAAGCTTTGTTTGTGTTTGGCGTTTCCATGTTGATGGTTTTGTCTGTGGGTGGGTTAATGATGTTGAAGACCAGCTGCATTCCTTTGGACTACCAATTTCAAAACTGCCAGTTTGCCTGCGTCGCCGTGAGAATTCTTCACTTCTTTTTGGCGGGTCTCCTGATCCATTATATTCTGAAGACCTTTATCACCGCCTTGCGGGCCGAGATGGAAGAAAAAATCGTTGCGCGCCAGCGGTTGATCGACGCCATCGTGGAAACGGAGGAACAAGAGCGTAAGCGGATTGCCTCGGATTTGCATGATGGGCTGGGGCCGACCATTTCCGCAATGAATCTTCACTTTCAGGCCTATGTCGATGCGGGCGAAACCCAAAAATTGCAGATTCAAGAAAAGTTGCAGGGTATCATGAAAGATGCCATGAGTGCGGTTTCTCGAATATCGCACAACATTAGTCCGCATGTGCTGGAGCGTCATGGCCTAGTTGCTGCCCTGGAGCACTTTCTCGCACCGCTTCAAAAAAGCAACCAGGTGGGAATCGAATTTCAGCACGCAGGTCTTGATCGTTTTGACACCAAAAGGGAACTCGCGCTTTATCGATGCATCACCGAATTGATTCAAAATACCCTGAAACATTCCCAGGCTTCAACCATTTCTATCGCCCTATATCACGCGGGAGGCCAGATCCATCTGCAATATTTTGACAATGGTGTGGGCTTCAACATGTCTTCCCTCTCAAATGGAACAGGGATGGGCATTGTAAATATCCAGAATCGGGTAAAGACCTTGAGTGGTGACATCCTTTGGGAAAGTTCACCGGGTCAAGGCGCAAGGGTTCAGATCCACTGCCCGGAACAGGGTCCTTTGTGATGGAAGTGATCCGGATATCTGTTGTAGATGACCACGATCTTTTTCGTGAAGGCATTAAGCTGGTGCTAAGCCAGATTCCGGGTTTTGTTGTCGTTTCCGAAGCCTGCGATGGTCGGCAATTTATTGATTCCATGGACCAGCAAGAAATCGATGTGGTCTTGATGGACATTGAAATGCCTAGGTTGAATGGAATTCAGGCGAGTCGGGAGGCCTTGGAAAAAATGCCAGGCTTGAAGATCATTGCGCTGACCATGTTTTCGGACAAAGGCAATTACACACAAATGATCAATGCGGGTGCCAAGGGGTTTGTATTAAAGCAAGCCAGTAAAGTGGAATTGCGCGAGGCCATTACTGCTGTATTCCATGGCGAAACCTACATGGACAAAGAGATTCAGCTCCGTGGCTCCAATTCTAGTCAAGGCAGTAGCGCGATGACAGGCGAGCTTTCCATGAGGGAAATCGAAATCATTGTGGCAATTTGTGAGGGCCTGACCACCAAAGACATTGGGGACCGGCTTTGTATCAGTCATAAAACGGTAGAAACACACCGGACGAACATATTCAAGAAAACAGGCGTGCGCAGTCTCGCCGAGCTGGTAATTTGGGCCATAAAGAATCACATGGTCAGTGTTCAGTAGGCTACTCCGTAAAGGTTCTCCATTCCTCTAAGGGTTTACCCCGATTGATATTCCTGTAGCTGGGGGGTATCTTTTCGTAATCCAATTCAACCAACGCTCACCAAGGAGCTTTTTAATGGAATACGAAAACGCATCAGCAGCAACGGGTCCGGAAAAAACGAAATGGGGAGCGCGTAGGGGAGTGATTTTCCTTTGTTCTGCGGCGTTTCTTTTGGCAGCAATGGTGCTATCCTGTAGCACAGATTCAAAAGGCACCAGCAGCACAGAAAGTATCGATAGTGCAAATGTGCCACATGACTCTGATTTGACCGATGACACTGCCACATACAATGGGCCCTCTGGAACGATGCTTGCTGCTACGGCATTAAGCTCGCCTGTGCTCGCCGCCTTGGTGGGGCAGTTTGGTCAGACCGATCGCTCGTCTTTAAGCGGACTATCGGTTGGAGCCCTTGAAAAAGCAGTTGCAAACGCCTATGCCGTGGGTGTTGACTTGTCTGGAATGACTGCCGATAGTGCCGCAAGGGATCCGTTGATCCAGACTGCATTGCGGCTTGGAACACCTCTCGTTTTTGAGAACACCGCCGCATTGGCGAGTTATCTGGCCAGCCAGACGGGGTTGTCTGGCCTGTCGGGGTTGCCAGGGTTGCCGGTGCCGACCGGAGATACGGCGGCGGTCAAGGCTGCCAGGGAGGTCATGGCGGCTGCCATGGGTTTGGGCGTCCAATCCCAGATCACCATTGCCATGCCACCGTCCTTAAGCGATTCGTCCTTTGCACAAATATTCTGCCTGGGAGCGGGTGTGGTAAAAACGGCATTTGAGGCTGGCACGCTCGATTCGAGCACAGCCATCCTTCCTGTGGATAGCTTACCCATAACATCTACTATTCTGGATTCGAGCACCGGTGGCCTTGATCATTCCATTCAAGCCTCGACCGAGGCCACGCCGGTCACCGATCCTGCTGCGTTGATGGCGCTTGTCAAGTCTACGATTTCACAGACTCAAGCGCTATCCAAACGCAATCTTTCGCTAGCAAAACGCAACATCGCGCTTGGAACGACCGTGGCCAGCGCAGAGACATCCGTGCCGGCGCTTGTCACCAAAAAGGAATTTGTCATTAAGTATCCTGAATATGCCTGGTATCCCGCTGACCGAGGCCAGGACTTTGTTATCCAGGTCGGAATCCGCGTCCAGCTGTTTGTTGGAAAGGGCGGCCAAAAGAAGTGGGTGCGGCTGATTGCAGATGATTTGGAAAACACCACAGGGTTCTATAATCGCGGACGACTCATTTGGTCGAGTGACGAGGAATATGGGTACTTCCAGTCCGACATGAATATCAATTTCACGAGCACCAGCGGGATTACGCTTGTCGACAGGTCCCCCGGATATGTCGATGGCGGGCCTGGCGAGATCAGTCTTGACCCCAATTCGGCTTCGCCCTATTCGCCGAGGTCGGCCACGAGTACCACATCCTTTGATGTCGACTATGTTGAAAACGGCGTGAATAAAACCTGGACGAGCACGGAGACTCGTCAGTTCCACTCCGATGAGTATGAGATCGAGACCTGGCCGGGAGCCGATTGGAGGACGAGGCTGATGATGGTCAAGAATCCTTTCCGGAACGAGACCATGCGGCTTGACCGTTATGGCACTTATGAATGGTGGCACCAATCCAATTACAGTTCGGTTAAGGGTAATAAGTGGGGTGACCCCATGGATATGGCCCGCGGGAGACAACAAACCGGCTTCCATCCCAAGGTGCAAGCAACCTACTCTGTGCCGTCCAGCCAGACCGGTTCCGGCACATTCACGATGAACCTGTGCCAAAGAGCCTATGATGTTTGGTTCTTTGGAACATCGGACGAAAAGCGCAAGCGCGTCATCGGCTCGGGAACGCTATCGAAGAATATCACAGTCGATTTCGGCAATTTGACGGCAAGATCCGCACTTTGGGCAGCCGGCACTTACGGCAATCCGGGCGCTACAATCAGCATGCAGAAGGATGGCAACTTGGTGATCAGTAACAGTGCCGGAACCCCCATTTGGGCATCTCACACCGACGGCAATCCCGGTGCTTACAAGAAGATGCAGTCCGACGGCAATCTGGTGATCTACAGCAGTTCCGGAAATGCCATCTGGGCTTCCAATACTTACGGAAATCCCGGTGCCTATGACGTGCTGCAGTCCGATGGCAACTATGTGATCTACTCGAAGAAATAGTTTTGAATTAGCTCATCCTGTCAATTCGAAAGGGCTATCTGCAGGTTGCAGACGGCCTTTGTCGTACTGAAGAAATGCCGCAAAATCAGGGTTTACCCCGATTGTTATTCCTGTAGCTGGGGGGTATCTTTAGAGCTTAGTCTATTATATAGGAGTCTATCCAATGAAAATCAGTCTTCAAGCAATTGCAGTGTTGATGCTTCTCGCCATCCTGGCTGTTCCGCAAATGGCCTTTTCCGCAGCTGCAGGCCTTGTCGATGGCGATGGAAACACCTACACCCTCGACACGATTGGTCAGCAAATCTGGAGCGTGGAGAACTGGCGGTCGACCAAGTACTCGGATGGAACCTCAATCCCTCATGTCACCGACGGTACGGATTGGAGTAACCTTTCTACCCCGGGCTATGTCTTCTACAAAAACACGATCGACGCTGATAGCATTGCGATGTTCGGAGCGCTTTACAACGGCTATGTCGTGGATCCTGCCAATTCGAAGAGCCTTGCTCCCACTGGCTGGAGAGTTCCGACAGAGAGTGACTGGCAAGCCCTGTCGGATCATCAGAGCGGGAGTGCTATCGGCTTGAAAAACACGACCGGCTGGAATACCTACCCCGGTATCAGTGCAACCAACAGCTCAAAATGGACCGGCAATCCCGGAGGGTATCGTGTCCCCAACGGCCTATTCCTGCATGTCGGCAATTACGCATTTTTCTGGAGCTCGACAGATGATGGAAGTGGAAATTTCTACAGCCACAATTTGAGCTACGATAATAACCTTTTCCGAAGAGAGCCATCCGATAAGCGATACGGTTGCTCCGTGCGCATGGTCAAGGATTATGACGGTGTCGCGCCGACCATCACCAGTGCAACTCCTGCCAATGACGCTTCCAGTGTGCTCATCGATGCTTCTATTGATGTTGTCTTCTCGGAACCCATCAACCCAGCCAGTTTCACATTCACTCTTTTGCCAAGTCCAGGCGGAGTGTCGGCAACTTGGACCGATGCCTCTACTCTGCATATCGACCACAACAATTTCGCACGCTCCACCGCAATGACCTTGACCCTGACCAATGTCCTAGATACCGCAGGGAATGCGCTTTCGGGTAGCAACACCATAACCTTCAACACCGTGAATCCCCCAGTTCTTGCAACGCCAGCCAATGATGCAAGCGGCCTATCTCTCACACCGACACTGACCTGGAACACCACTACCGGGGCCACCTACTATTACCTCCAAGTGGCTTCGGACACATCGGGCTTCCACGGAGATGAAGGCAACTTCGAGGTGGATCATTCCTCCATCGAAGCTCTCTCTTATGATGTAGGTTCTAATGGCGAACATCTGGCCAATCAAACCAAGTATTACTGGCGGGTGCGCGATGACGAAAAAAGCGACTGGTCGGAGACCTGGAGTTTCACGACCATTGCTGGAATGCCAATTGTCCCCGAATTATCGGATCCTTCGAGCGGAACCACCTGGGTTTCCCCGGATAGTTACCTTTATTGGAACTATGCTGACGGAGCGGCAACTTATTCCATCCAAGTGTCTACCAGCCCAACCGATTTTTCGGCGCCAGTGCTAGAGGAATCTGAAATTCAAGACAATGATTTATACATCGGCGATTTGGCATTCGATACAAAATACTTCTGGCGTGTGAAGACGACAAACCCTACGGGAACAAGCGATTGGTCTGAGGTCTGGAATTTCACGACCTCGAAGGAAGCACCAGAGGCTCCGACTCTGAGTTCGCCAGTAAGCGCATCCACGGGAACATCTCTGACGCCGACCCTCACATGGAACCCAGCGGCTCGTGCTGAATCCTATACGGTGGAGCTTGGGGCGTACGATGCCGACGGAAATTTGGTGTGGCTCTTAACCGACACGGTCCCAGAAACATCCTATGCCATTCCCACCGGTATGCTGTCTCATGAGATCACCTATTATTGGGATGTCAGGGGCTCGAACGGCGATGGAATTGAAGGGGGAAATACCCAAGACGGTAGCTGGTCGGATTCCTGGAGTTTTACCACCGGAGTTCTTCCCACCTTGACCACTGCCACCGCGCAAACTATGAACGAAGACGGCTCACTCGATCTCACCACCGCGATGACCAACGGTGCCGATGCAGATGGCACTGCGCTCACGCTGGTAGTCCTCACCGGCACAAATTACACAGTAACGAACAACACCATCACGCCCACTGCCAACTGGAGCGGCACGCTGACGGTCCCTGTGAAGATCGCGTCGGGCGGAGACACAACGGCCTCGGTGAACATGGCTGTGACCGTGACCGCAGTCAATGACCTGCCCACCTTGACCACTGCCACCGCGCAAACTATGAACGAAGACGGCTCACTCGATCTCACCACCGCGATGACTGACGGGGCAGACATTGATGGAACAGCGTTCACGCTGGTAGTCCTCGCCGGCACAAATTACACAGTAACGAACAACACGATCACGCCAACGGCCAACTGGAGCGGCACGCTGACTGTGCCTGTTAAGATCGCGTCGGGCGGAGACACAACGGCCTCGGTAAACATGACCGTCGTTGTCGAGCCTGCGCAAATTCCAACCGCGATTTTGGTTGCCCAGCCAGAAAACAGCCAAGACCTTACGATTCGCAAAACCGCCAACGGTGCCGTATTCTTTGTTCGAGCGACTCGTTCCGCACAAGTGTTCTTGCAAATATTCAATGCGCGAGGCGTTCGCGTCGCCTCGTTCCAGGGGCAAGGCGATGCAAATGAAATCATCCAATTCCATTGGAATACGCAAGGTCCAGGGAGGTATTTCGCAACGGCCCGTGTGAAATATGCCAGCGGGATTTCCAAAATTCTTCAAACGCAGTTTGGCCTAAATGAATAAAAATTGTGCAGTTTCTGTTCCCACGCTGATTTGCTAAATTCTTTCCCCAAAAGGGAATATTCATGTGCTGAAGCGTTACCTAAAATTCATCCTCTTTGTCTTGTTTTGGGCCTGTCCGGAATCCTTTGCAAGCTCCGACTCGACGGCGATCCTTTCGCCGTTGCAATTTTCCCCTGGCGTAGATACCACGCTACATCCGGTTCTTCAAAGCGCTCTGGAAGTATCCCTCCAGAGCGAAAGCCCGTATCCACTGGTGGAGCGGGCCAAGCTCGCTCTAATTCTCCAGGAACAGGCCCTGCAGCAAACCGGCATTTGTGAAGATATTGGATGCGCGGCCGAGAGTGGTAAAATCTTGGGTGCGCGATTTATGTACCTAGCCAAGGCCACATATATCCAAGGCGTCTATAGCCTCCAGATTTCGCTTGTCGACGTCACTACCTCCGAGATTCTCGCTACGGTTCTGGAGACATGCGAGGGTTCTGTGGAGGAATTTGCGCAAAAAAGCATTCCAGGCGCAATCCTGCGGCTCCATGGAAAACCCAGTCCCAATGCTTCGAGCGGAGTTTCTTTGCGCAAAGGCGAAGCGGCCTTGCTTGTTCGCACCAATCCAGGGGGTGCCCGGGTGTATCTAGATGGCAAGCTCATGGATGGGCTGACGCCTCTGTCTTTGACCCAGGTCATGGAAGGCAATCATGAGCTTCTGGTGAGCAAGGCTATCGATGGCATACCCTGGCAAGCCAAGGTCCAAGTTCAGGCGAAGGCCCTGCAGGTCGAGCGTCTTGCCTTGGCATTATTGCCCGCGAAGACGATCCTTCAATTTACCTCAAGCCCACCCGATGCTGAAATATATTGGGGAACCCAGGTCAAGGCGGGTGATGCTCCCCTTGCCAAAACTCCCGCGATCCTTACGGATCTGAAGGCGGGGCTTTGTACCTTGAGCGTGTTCCTGCCTGGGTACAAGGATACCACTCTTCGAATTCCCATCGAAGAATCGCGGCTCAACCGCATTAACCTGACCTTGACCGAAGAACAGGACTTTTTCAAGCTGTCCGAGCAAAAGTCATTCTTGCACCAGCGTAGCAAGATTGCGGCATCCCGAATCTTCGCTTGGACTGCGGGCACCGTGGCCGGTGCAAGTGCCGTTTTTCTGGGGCTGGCCTATTCGGATTACCAGGACGCACTCACTGCGGACAAGCGCCTCCAGACTGCCGTGGTTGACCCCGCTGCCATCCAGGCTGATTTAGACCTGCGACATGAGCGCACCGACCGGGGGCAACTCCGGGAGCGCACCGGAATCATTTTATCCCTTGCCACGCTAGCGCTTGCCGCCGTATGCATCACCCTGCGCTTCTGAGGTTTCAATGAGCCAGAAAATGAGACCATTCCTCCTGAGTCTTTTTGTGGGAAGCCTGTTGAGTTCTTGCCTTTTTGAGTCGCCTAAGGACACCACGACCGACATTTCTTCTTTTGAGAATCATTGGCAGGTCTTTGCGGACACCTCGTCGGGATTTGCCACGGAACCAACTATCGACACTTTATTTTTGCGTCCAGGGGACACCCTTTGGTTGCGTACAAATTCAGGTGCCGACCCGGCCAAGCTCCAGTCCTTGCAGTGGAAGTTGGGCGATACTCTTTTGCCGGTCGCGCTGGATTCCCTGGCACCCTTTGTTCTGCCCGATTCTGGGGCGTTTATGCCCTCGCTCCTCATTGAGGATCAAGCAGGTCATCAACAGTCGTTTTCAACAGCGCGCACCATTGTCGTGGTCCCCAATTGGCTCCCCCACGCCCTGATCCTCAAACACCCCGTCGCTGTTGAGGCTACGGGTGAAAAGGTCCGCTTTGTGTGGGCGGATTCGTTGCGCGAGCCTCTGTATCAAAAGCTGAGGATCGAAGTCGCGGACGATTCTTTGATGAGTCAGCCACGCTGGTCGGCCATGCCTGCCTCTGACACGGTTTACCAGGCCGCCTTGAGTCTGCAGCCCGGTCTCTTCTGGTGGAGAATTTGCATGAGTGACCGCATGGATTCGCTATGTTCGAAGTCGGCGTTGTTCTATTACCAAGGCCTCAACTTGGAAAATGGAGGTTCTGTATCCGGGTCTACCTATCTGCAAGGGCTTTTGCCTGGGTCCGTTGGGGATTTGTGGGTTTCCCTGCAAAAGAGCGGAAGCACGGTCATCCTTTCGCAAGAAGCCGATTCTGTAGGGGCCTATTCCTTTACGGGCCTTGCACCTGGAAAATACACGCTTTCCTTGACGGATTCATTGCAGCGTGGCTATGTCGCATTTAACGACACCATTCTGGATGTTTTGAATCTTGTTCCGACCCATCTTCGCTCCTTCACTCTGGCTGATACCGCAGCGCCTCGGGTTTTTGCAACGGGGCTCCATCATGGCGACACCCTTTGGAGCCTTGCCGAGGGTCGCACTCTGGAATTGCAAGGTGGCTTTACGGACCAAGGATCCGGCATCGATACATCTTCCCTCAGTATCGTCTTGGACGGAAAAATGATTTCCACCAATCGCTCGGTTTCCAGTCTCAAATGGTCTTTCGCAAGCTCTGGTATTGAGGATGGCGCACATCATTTGGTCATTGTTGGGAATGATCGCGCGGGCAATGCATTTCTCGGGGATTGGCGCTTTGTGGTCAATGCCAAACAGATCCACCTGACCTGGCTCCAGGGCCCACAGCTAAGCCCCGGAGGCACCCTTCAGCTCGCGGTTTCTCCCCTGCAGTTTTCCCCGGCCTGTCAGCTGGTTCAATGGTCCACCATCGATGGAGCTGCCTCGGGATTTTTCGCAAACTCAGCCGATACCATTGTGATTCCAAGCTCCGCGACATGGAGCAATAAGATCCATATTCGGGCAACGGACCTTGCCGGGTTCTCGCGTGACACCACGGTCTCTTTTGAATTTGGAAACTAGGACATGAAACCGATGAAACCCATTCGCTGGACCATAATTGCCCTAAGCCTCTTTTCTGGACTCGCCTGGTCCCAGGTGACCTGGTCGCGGGTATTTCAACTTCCCACCAATGCTTCAAGCGAGCTGTTCGGAACCTTCACGGTGGCCGATGTCAATGGCGATGGCCTGCAAGATGTCATCGCCTATGCGCCTAGCCGTGGCGCGTTGGTGGTGTTTCCGGGCGAAACTGGCGGGATCATGGCCACGCGAACCTTGAAGGTCCTAGATCCTTCCGTGATCGCAGTAACGCAACTGCAAACCGCCGACATAGATGGCGATGGCGATGTGGATATTTATGGATATTCCCAGGCGACTGGAAGTCTTTGGTGGTGGCAGAATAATGGGGGAACCTTTCAGCGTTTTACCATAGGCACCTTTCTCACTTCGTTAAGTTTTGGAATGGATGTGCTGGATGACAATAGTGATGGATTCCAGGAGCTAGCCATATATTTTGAGCCAGTGGCTACAGGAGGCCTCCCGGGGACCTTTCAGATATTGACCCATCAATCCAACCAGAGCCTAGCCTGGACTGCGGCAACGATTTCTACTGTACCGGCATCAATCGGTCTCCGTCACTTCAGTACCTCCGATGTGTGGAATGCCCGCCCAGGTCTTTCTGCCACGAGTAAGAAGGAGATCATTGCATCTACCTCGCGCTCGTCCATGGTAATCCGCAAAACAGCAGAGCCTTCAACCTGGGTCGCCGATATTTCGATCACAGCTTCGAACTCCGGAGGCTATGTCATGAGCCGTTGCTCCCCTTTCAAGCCTCAAGGGAGCAACCTGGCAACCATATACTGCTGGGAACCCTCTACCAGCGCCGATGAGGGCTGGTCGGCCACAACCATCGACTCCACAGCGGTAGTCTCGAAGGTGTTTCCCCAAGGCAAGACCGCAGCGGGAGCAAACGGGACCGGTTCTTCCTCCAAGGTATTTCCCTTGGATGCCAATCACGATGGGATTCCCGAAATCATTCGCCAGCCTTTCAGTGGCGGTCAAATATTTCTTCATCAAAAAACCTCTGGCATGGAATGGAAAACGACCGGGCTGACCAATTCAACCGGCCTAGTAACAGCCATCGCAGATTTACAAGGCAATGGCAGCTCGGATGTGCTTTTACTCGAATCGGGGCACATTATGGTTTCGCGACAATTGAGCGAAATGGAGCCCTTCTTTGGAGCCAACTACAAACGCCTGGTGGCATCAGGGGTCGATGGTTACACGGGGCGCGCTTATGCTTTGGATGCAAACCTCGATGGGGCAAGCGACCTGGTAATTCCCAACACCAGCGGTTATCTGAAGTTTTTTAGTTGGGACGCTGTACAAGGCAATCTTGTCACCGGCAATACGGATATTCTTGCAAAATCAACCTCGTTGATTGCGAGTGGTGATCCGCTTATGACGGGCTACCCAGCCCTTGTTGTGACCGCAAAGAGCAATGGTGCCGGAAGCCCTTCCTGGGTCGGCGCCTTTGCATACAACATAAAGAATTCAACTACCCCATACAACCTTGCAAATACAGGGACTTGTGCCTCGGGCATGGTCGTGCAACATGCCATTGATGGCTCGGGTATTACCGAAATGGTTTCCGGTAAATTGTATGGCACATGGTCGATGGCCACAATGATCTCAAATGTCATCTACACCTGTCGTGCGCTGGTTCCCGGCCAGACTGGAGTGTACTGGTATGACTCCATTCCCACCGGCTCCACCAGCAGCCAGCTTGCGAAAGGGGATATTGATAATGATGGTTCCCATGAGCTAGTGGTCAATACCACCACGGGGTTCACCTGGTTCGGCAATACCAGTGGATCTTGGGTAAGCCACCCGGTGACCACGACGGGCACACTCACGGATCTTTACCTTGCGGACCTGGATGGGGATGGAGATGCGGATTTGCTGGGTTACAGTGGCGCAACTCTTGTGGCCTACGAGAATGTCAATAAAGGCGCTTCCTGGACCTATCGGGGTGCAGTAAGCGCCTCCACCTCAACGCAGCTCAGTTTTGCCGACATGGACTTGGATGGCCATTTGGACATTGTGGGTGCAACCACGGGCGTGGTCTGGTGGCGTAATCCGGGCAGCTGGTCCTTTTCCCAATGGTCCAAAATTGTGGTGGACTCCACCTTCACCGCACCGGAATATGCCCTGACCGGCGACTTTGATTTTGATGGCGCCATGGACATTGTAGCGGGCAAGTCGGGTAACAATTATCTCTACCTCAACCGGCCCAATGTCTATGCACCCAAGTTCGATGCCGCTACCGTAAACTTGAGCCTTTCTGAAGGCCTTGCCACCGGCAACCTTGTCCACACCATGGTCGCAACGGACCAGGACAGCACGGTGGAAAACCGCTTGCTCCGCTATACCTTTCTGGATGCAGGCATCACAAAGTTCACCCTGGACTCGATTTCCGGAGGCTTGACCCTTGCCACCTCTTTGGATCGCGAGGTTGCCTCATCGCTGTCCCTGCGCGTTTTGGTTTCGGACCGTAGCGTTCCTTTTGAAAAAAAGGACACGGTCACCGTTGCTGTGCAAGTGACCGATGTCAATGACAATCGTCCCGTGTTTCCTTTGGCATTGGATACCATAGATGTCCCTGAAGGAAAGGCTCCGGGAAGCTTGATCGACACGATTGAATACACGGACTTGGATGAAGCCACCTCCGCTTACAGCCATTTTGATGTGATTGGGGGTACCGCAACAAGCGTATTCTTGGTGGATCCTGCGTCTGGAATCATCAATCTTGCCAAGAGTCTCGACCGGGAATTCGATAGCACCTACTCCTTGGTGATCAAGGTTTCCAACATCGCTTATCCTTTCGGTGCCGATACGCTTCAACTCACAATCCGGATTACGGATGTCAATGACAACGCCCCGCTCTTCAATACACTCACCAGCAGCCCAATGGTTTTAGAAGGCCGGTCGAATGTCGCCCTGTTGCGCTGCGACTCCATGGTCAGTGACGCAGATCGTGACAGCAATGCCATGGTCCATTTCGCACTCTATTCTTCGCCCGCAAGCCTCGCCATCGATTCCACTACGGGGCTTTTGAGGGTTGTAACGGCTCTCGACCGCGAGACTGCCTCCAGCGTCCAAGTCCATGTCCGGGCCTACGATCTGGGCCTTCCCAGCAAGAGCGACACCCTTTCTTTTGCGCTGAGTATTCTTGACTCCAACGAATATGCACCACATTTTGCAGCGGATACCCTAAGCTTTGCAATTGCGGAAAATACTCCCACCGAAACTTCTCTCGCCACTCTCACCGCTACCGATGCGGATGCGGACCACAGCACCTTGCAGTACAGCCTGCTTTCCGGCTCCGATGGTGATTTCCGGCTCGAAGCGGATGGACGGATTCTCGTCAATGATGTTCTTCCTCGAAACCAGCGCCCCGCAAAACAGTATTCGATGCAAATGCAGGTGAGCGATGGTCTGCGCAAAGATTCTCTATGGATAAATATCCGCATCCTCGATGTCAATGACAGCATTCCCCGCTTTGTCGACACGCTCACTACCTTGACTCTCTCCGAGAACCTGGCGTCTGCAACCCTGGTCGCAAGCCTTTCCGCCACCGATGGGGATGGTCTTGCCTATGGAACCCTCAGCTGGAAAATCATGAGCGGAAATGTGGGCTCCGTTTTTGCAATCGACTCCCTGACGGGCGCACTGCGCATCTCCTCAAGCTCTCCCGATTTTGAGACCTGGAGCCAATACCGGTTACTCATTTCGGCTCAGGACCATGGAAGTCCGGCCTACAGCGCTGAACGAGTTCTGAGAATATTCATCACGGACTCCAACGACGTCGCTCCCGCCTTCCTGGTTGCAAAGGATACCATAGCCATTGACGAGCACCAGGCCGGCGCAATTCCCGTAGGCACATGGACCGCATCGGATCCGGAAGAAGCGCGGAATGGGCTTGTCCGCTACTCTCTCCTGGATACGAATGATTTATTCCGGCTCGACACCCTGACCGGAGCTCTTGTTTTCCAAGGGGGCCCCATTCACTATGAGCAAAGCCAAGAATACTCCATTGGCATGGTTGCGCGCGACCTAGGCCTTCCGGCGCTTACGGATACACTGGCGATTCATGTCAAAGTAAACAACTTGAACGATATCCCCATGGCGCTTAAGACGAGTCTGGTTCGCACGGTCTTGGCGGACTCCCTCATTTTGCCTACGCTGGATTCTCTGTTCTCCGATGCGGACGGGGATTCCCTGGTCCTGAGCCTCCAGAACCCTACGGATTTTCTCTGCGCCATTGAAAAGAAAACCACATCGTGGATCTTGCATCTAAATGGAGCATCCAAGTGCCAAGCCCTTCTCGTTGCTACAGATCCATCCCAGGGCCAGGCATCGATGCTAATGAATATCCAGAAATCAAGCTCTGGCGTAGCACTTGTACAAGCCCCCTTGGTGCTACGTAGTGCAAGTGTCATTGACTTTGGAAACTCCCAGGATAGCGTATGGATTGGTGACATGGATTCGTATTTCTTGGATCCTCAGGGTTTGTCTCTGGCCTATCAATGGGTTTCTCCCGATAAGGAGTTCGCCCAAGTGGTATTTGATTCCAGCGCGTCTGTCTTTCGTGGAATCTGGTCGGGGGTAGGGGGTTTAGATACCTTGAAGGTCGTTGCCAGCAATGGGAAGCTGAAATCCGACACACTCTATATACCGCTTCGCAGTCAGGGTTTCTCCTTGGCGGCTTTGCCAGGCAAGCCTACCCCAGGATTGCGCTGGAAAAATGCCGGTGGCACCTGGTTCTTGCAGACTCCTTGGGCCCAGCGAGCTCTGCGGATTCAATGGCTCGATGTGCAAGGGCGCCAACTAGGGCAACAGGTGGTCATCACGGATTCTCAAGGGTCGGCAAAGATGTCGCCACCTCCTGGACCCTGGATTCCTCGCCTCCTGGGCGTTCCTAACGGCTAATTTACGACATCCATCTTGCGGGATTGCGTTCACAAATAATCCGTACACAGATTGTGAACAAAAAAGGGAAAAGAAAATAGGTGGGGTATGGAAACCGTTCCATCCTGCCATGCCTGCCCTTTTGCCTGCCCGCCCTTTTGTCCTGCCCGCCCTTTTTTTCCTGCCTGCCCTTTTGTCATGCCCGCCCTTTTGTCCTGCCCGCCCTTTTGTCCTGCCTGCCCTTTTTGTCATGCCCCGCAGGGGCATCACCGGTGCTTGGAGAATGCCTTGGCGGGCTTGGTGCGGTGATCCCCCTTCGGGGGATGACATTGCAGAAACGAACTTCGGAGAAAACGTAGCATGCCCGCCCTTTTGCCTGCCCGCCCTTTTTGTCATGC
>CAIRAY010000126.1 GCA_903876665.1 uncultured Fibrobacterota bacterium
CGCACCGCCCGTGATGCTGTAGGCAAGAGTCGTCGCAGCATCCACATCCGCACCCACCACCGTTCCTACTGCGGTCTGGTTCTCAGCGGCATTGAAGGTCGCGGAGCTTGTGATGGTGGGCGCATCGTTTACATTGGTGACATTAATGGACCATGTGAAGCTCGATGTAAGACCACCATCGGAAGCCTGTATGGTAAAGGAATCGATGCCCACAAAATTTAAGGCCGGGGTATAGCTACTCTGCTTATTGGCGTTGTCATGGGTCAAGGTACCGTGAGCTGGCGCACCCGTGCTCGAAAGAGTCAACGCATTGCCATCTTCATCAGTAGCGACATTCAACACAAGCGCAGTTTCTTCAGCAGTCGTGCGATTCTTCCATGCATCTGAAGCCACCCAGTCGGTGGCCACATTTCCATCATTGCCACTGAGAGTCAAGTGATTGGCATTCGTTGACTTGTCCCAAATGCGGTAGCCATTGCCTTCATTGAAATCATAGTAGGCTTTCAAGCCGGATTCGTTGCCGACCAAAGCATTGTACATGTTGGCTTGAATCGAATTTTGTGGCTGCACCACACTCCAAATTCGTACTTCGTCAATATTTCCGTTCGCCGTAAGCAGTGCATTGGTATTGTTCGAAGCGCCAATATAGAGAACACCCGTGGTTTGCGCAAACCCACCGGCCACAGACACTGAGCCATCCAAAACACCATCGACATAGAATGTCACCGTTGAGATATTATCATAACTTGCAGCGACATGATGCCATGTTCCATCGAGAATATTGCTGTTTCCAATCGCAGTCCAACCCCCTCCCGTTGTAGATAAGCTTAATTTTCCGCTAGTTCCCATTACAGAGAACCGGTAGTCCACATTTACGCCATTATGCTTGTAGATGATTAGTTGATCCCCGTTATCCAAACGAGCAGAAAGCTTGACCCACGCCTCCAAGGTACCGGTGGTCAAGTGCAACCCCGCCGCGCTTCCTCCATAGAAAACTCCGATTTCACCCTTAAAGGTAAAGGCCGACCCCGATCCCGCTGCTGGCGCATCATTCGCGCCCGAAATTGTCACCGCCACAGCCTGATTGGCAACGAGCGCACCGTCGCTCACTTGGAGAATTACATCATACACATTATCGGCACCACTATCACCAGGCCGCTCGAAGTTGGGCTTGGTGGAGAAGGTCAAAGCACCACTACTGGAATTTATCGCAAAGAGTGAGGCGTCCGCACCACCCGAAATACTCCACACCAGAGTCGTCACCGCATCTGGGTCCGTTGCTGTCGCGGTTTGCACTGCAGGGGAATTTTCAGCCACACTCGCCGTTGTTGCACTGGTAATGGTTGGTGCTTCGTTCACATCAGTCACGGTGACGATTAATACCTTTTCGTAAATCCCAGAAAGATTATCCGAAACCTGCACACGAATGCTGTACGAAGCCTTGGCCTCATAATCCAATGAAGCCCCGGTAAGCAAAGAGTCCCCGGAGATACTGAAAGAGGCGTTGTCAGTGGCCCCAATACCCGCGACCAAAGCGTACGTATTGGTTTCCACCCCATCCGGATCGGTTGCCGAGAGTGTGCCCACCGTGGTTACCGATGCCTGGTTCTCAGCCACCGCACCTGTACTCAAGGCAATGTCCGTGGGGGTGCGATTGGTCAAAAAATTCCAGGTTGTCGCGGCCCCTATCCCCGCAAAATTATTATTGGAAATATCCTTGAAAGCACCCGCATCAACCGTGACATAATAGCCATTATCGATCACTAAATTGGTACTGGGAATCACGGCTACATAAGTGGAACCAGCCTTCTTGAGTCCCACATCGTCAACATAATAGGTACCAATATCTTCAAAATTCAGACCATAAGACTTGATCTGATTTGGAAAGGTGGCTCCGCTAATTGGAGAGGAAAGCCGGGTCCATGCGTTCGGGGTGAGCGGGGTAAGCTTCAAATTATTCAATACACCTAGGACAGTACCGGGACCGCTTCGAGTGAATTGAACGGCTGACGTCAGCGGTTCGGCCGTATATACCCAAGTAATTACCGAATCAAAGGCACTCCAGTCCTGATCATGGGGGGAATACCTCGCCTCGGGAAGCTGAGATGCCCCAGTGGTGACGACCTTCAAGGAATAGGAGCCCGAATGGGCCTGGGCATTGTCCCGGGTCTTGGTGGTTCCTGTTCCCCAGGTCCATTCCTCCGTGCCCGCCTCAAATCCATGCATCAAAGCCACATCACCCACAGACACTTGACTGGAAGTAACGGCGATGGCCTCTGCAATGCTGTTGTCGGCCTTTTTGATGGCGATGTTACCAGCCCCTTTCTGCACATCCTCATCAAACTGTAGCAACAAGGGCTGGCGACCATTGAGCACATGAATGGAGTTATCGGCAGGGACTAAGGAAGTGATTATGGGAGGAATTACTTCGGCAACAACCGCGACAGACAACCATAGAGCCATCCCGACGCATTTCGCCAGAATGGAAGCAACAAACGGTGTTTTTGCTTTTTTGGGCAATGCCATTGAAATTCCTATAAAGAGCTAATCCTTATAGTGTATTCCAAAACGCAAAATAAAGCAATATTCTCGGTTGAATTTATTACCCAAGCTTCTGGCCAATGTTAGGGCACGGTTAACCGCAACGCATCCGAACGCGAACCGAGCCCCCTGACCAGGTATACCCCAGACGGCAGACTCCGGGCCAGTTCCCTAGCCCCACTTTCCCCTTGCCATGGGGCGACCGTTCGGAGTTGTCCAAAGATCGAGAACACTTCCACCCAACCCTGGTATGTATTCCAGTCCAGCGGAAAGGTTTTTTGAGCCAGGCCAACGGGCAAGCTTTCGCATTTGTAATGAAGAACAAGATTCTTTAATATTCCTTGACATGGCTCGCCAAAAGTAGCATTGTCCGCTTGAATAGAGCAATTCGCCTTATTCAGGCATCGAGACTCCACAATGGACCGCGTACTCGTGGCCGAACAAGTGCCAACGGTGTAGCTCCCACATTGGCCATTGGTTTTGCCATAATTCGCATAAATGACAGAAACAACCACCTGGCCTGAGGGACAGGAAAGATTCAACGAAGCATTTTCAGCAATTGTGTCACAAGTACCCGAAACACTCGATGACGAGGATCCGGAGGAAGACGAAGAAGTAGTCACCGCACCTGCCCGGAAAAACGCCGTTGCAGGAATTACCTGCTTGGCAAGGCCCTTGTCGGATTGCCAGGAAAGAGTCAGGGACTCTCCCCCACCCCCCTCAAAATAGTCGACTACAATTGGATGTAATCCGCTTTGCAAACCAACCGCACCATTCAGCTCGGTCTGGTCATCATGAAGACCATCGTTGGTAATCAAGCTCTGACCATCCAGCGTAAAACGACTTCCGTCATCGGATTTCAAATAAAACGTGTAGTTTCCGGTGGCAGGAATTTGTATGTAACCGGTGAATTGCAAGGCAAAATTATCGGTCTTTCCAGAAACCGAAATATTAAGGTTCGTGGTATTTCCGGTGAGGTACGACGTGGCATTCGACATTTCGCTGAGCTGGGTAAACGAGCCATCCATGGCCTTGTACTGTAGGCCGTTCACCACAGGATTAACCACGGTCGCAGACTGATATGTGCCGGGACGGGCACCGATTCGCAGACTCATGGTAGGACCAACGTTGCTGATCTGGGTGATGGAAAGTTTGGAATCGGAACCATTCCACCAGCGGGAACTAGGAAGGGAATTCAGGGTAAATGAATTTTTGTAACCTCCCCGGAAAGCGTCATTGGTGTCTCCCCAATTTTGACCTCGCTCCATGTGAAATTGATTGTCAGCCTGCTCTACGGACATCCAATAATGCTCGGTCGGAGTCATTTGCTCCCGGTTGTTGTTGACTCCGTATGTACCATCCGCATGCCACAGGATGAGGCCTTCCGCTGGGGTTGGCCGAGGAGTATTATGTCTCATTTCGATGTAATACTGTTCGTCGGCAGTGGGATTCACAAATTTCAAAACAGTGTTGGTGTTTTCCTGAATGGAGAAGGTGCTATCACGATCAAGATAAGATACATCAACAACATTCGCCCACCCGGATTGCATCAAATTATGTGGTCCAAGCAAGGGGGGATTTCCCCCTCCACCCGTGCCCATGAGGTCATAGGTTCCCGTTCCTGCACCACCCCCATCCATATCATAGAAGTCCGCGTAATTTCCGATGCTATGGCCTGCTTCATGGGCGATGGTTCCGATCTCCAATGCCATGTTGCCAATGTTCACGCAACTATAGCCTTGGATCCATTGGTTGTCCAGGGTTACCCCCAAGTATCCGGCATGAGGCCAAAGCCCCATGGTCCAGCCTCCAGCAGGGTCCCCCGCATACATGATGGTCAAGGAAAGAACGCTATTATTGTTGTAAGGATTCTTGGTCAGGGTAGAAAAATCGTACTGGGCATCTGCCAAGCCCACCACATCGTTGATGAATTCCCAAGTGTGTTCGTAGGGGGTCGTCATGGTAGGATTGTCGTAATACCACTTGGGCTTGGGTGCCCGGACATACCCGACAAAATCCCATTTTAGGTCAATTTTTCCTAGGGATACATCGCGATAATAATCATGAACGGAACCGTTGTTGCCATATTTCGAATAGCCCACTTGATTATATAGTGAATCAAGATCTGCTTTGGTCATTGTTGCAGGCTGATCTGAAAAGTCCACGAAAATGGTCAACGCACGGATCGTGCCACTACGAAAAAGGCGTGAATCTGGTTCTGGTGGTGCGGGGAGGAAACCCGGTGGCGGTTGAGTGCCCGAGGAGGACGAAGCGGGGGCCGGTTGGTAACCACTCCTTACTTTACCTTGCCACTTGAGCTTATCTACCCCAAGCCTCTGCTTGGCTTTAGCGATCACAGAGTCCCGGACGCTACGCTTGACCAGGGGGTTACGCCTCATCGCAACAGCCTCGCTTTTGAAACCCGGCTTTTCGAGAGGCACGGAAAAAGAGGGTGCGCCCAGTGGCTGTGGCACGTAAACAGTGTCCGTAGGCAAGTAGGCCGAGCTGTCTGGACTCATCCTTGCATGAACAATCCACCCCGAGTTGTTCCTGACCAGCACGCGCCCTTGAGGCGATTCAACATGCTGAAAATACTCATCTCCCCAAACCAATACCGGAACCTTGGATCCATCGGGTTGGCTGAAAAAGAACTGCCGGCCCCAGCTAGGGGCTGCAAAAACTTCGTGTGCAAGAAATAGAACCAGCAACAAGGTGACTGTAAACTTCATTAATAAACTCCTCGGAATATTCTTGAAAATACACCGAAACGGCACCCAAGTGCTGTGCATAAATTAGAGTACAGGCATTAATGCCAGTGCAAATTCCGATCCTTAGCCACAATTTTGTGGTTCACCTGTAGCACGAGGTAGTTCCCTGCCCCACGGGGGAGGTTATTGGGAAGCGTGGCGCGGTAAACGCCGGGGTCCTGGAGTTCGCTTGCAATGACCGCAGTCTCGGAGCCATCCACGCCGACAACGCGGACCCGCACCATGCCACGGCCCTGGGATTCGGGGATGCTCCAAACCACCTCGCGTCCGACTACTTTCAGGTTTGCCCCAGCCCCTGGGAACAGGCGGGCCACAGAGCGTTCTTCCGGAGCATTCTTGGATAAAATGAGCGAGAACTGCCGAGTGGCTTCGTTGCCCGCTGCGACTTCCACGCCCGAGGACGCCCATTCGGTGACGCGTCCGCTTTTCTGGTCGACGAGCCAAGCCCGCTGGCCCTGAGGCACAACGCCTTCCAGCGCGAGGGTCATCACCTGGTTGGGAGTGAACCCACTCAGGCTGAAGTTCCAGGTTTGCAAGGAATCCGTGGGCGCCTGCGCATCGCTCATGTACCGACCCGAATACTTACCCCAGTCATTGTGGACAAAGTACGCCGACATGCGGGCTCCGGGAACCGGAGGTAACAATTGGTCTTGGGCGTCCACACCCATCTTGGCCAAGGGCGAGAGGCCCGCGTAGGCCACGCTGGGAGTCTGTCCAGCCTGGGTGGCGGTTATGATGAACTGCGTCGACTTTGCAGCCACGGTGGTCTTGGCAAGGGAGCCCGTTGCGCCCCACTCGAGGCTTGGGACCTTCACCACCACCACCGTATCCTCCATGTTCTTCACCATGTACCCCATCCAGGCCTTCAGGCGCAAGGTCGTGTCGGGCCTGGTCCAGGACTTGGTCTCGGGGATGAACCCGTAAATGCCAGAAATTTTGGTGCTGTCGGCACCGGTGGCGGCCTTGACTGCGCTCCATGAGATATCATAGTTGAACGGTGTAGCGATGGAATTCCAACCGGGCTTGAGGGTGATTTGAACGGGCTTCGAGACCGGATAGGTCTTGAGAGAGTCAAAGACAAAACTGGGCGCGATTCCTCGGGTGCGCAGGAAATACGCCCGGCCGATGGACGCCTTGGGGTTGTTGTCGCTGGTGATTTCTGCGAAGGAGCCCACATCGCTCATGTAGCAACGCCACTTTTGCGGATTGTATTTTCCGAGCTGGGTTTCCAGCAGGCGGAGCACATTTATGGAGTCGTTCATGAATGGCACAGAGAACATGTCATAGCGCTCAATGGGCATGCCGCGATCCATGGCGAGCGGAGGAAGGGCTTGGATGAGATCCACCAAGGGCGTTACGGATTCGTTGGTGCCGTCGGTGGCCTTGAGCCAGGCCGTGGCACCCCGGCTACGCAGATCGGAGTAGGCCAAGGCTACCTGACCATCCAGGTCGTTGCCACTCAGCTTGCGGGAGTGCGTCGTGGTATCGCCACCGACCTTCCACAGCAACTCTACGCTAGCATTTGCAATGTTGTCTGTAAAGGTGAAGTCGATTGTGGCGTTTTCGTTCTGGGCGAGCACGCTACTAGACTTGTCGATGGAAATTTTGGGCGCAAGCGTGTCGGCACCAACATAGAACCGGGAAAGACTCGAGGTCAGGAACTCTATGCTTCCGCCCGTTGCCAAATAGTTGTCTAGGCGCACGGGGGGCTTGCCGGGCTGGTCCACAAATACGGCAAGGTCCTTGGCCTGGATTCCAGATGGAAGTTTGGATGCATCTGCAGGAATCTCCACCTTGACTGCGCCGAGTAGAGTTGTGGCATTTCCATTGGAATCCAAGAAATCTACGCCCGGGCCAAGAATGGAAATTCCTTCGCTCTGTTCGGGAGTGTAGGGCTTTCCCTTCACGCGCAGGGCTGTGTCGGAAGGCATGACCTCCACAGTGACGCCTCCGCCAATTTTCACATTGCTCGTGTCCTTAGAGGGAGGAACGAGCGAATCCGCTCCGACCACCACCACCTGACAAGTGTCGCGAAGGGCACCCAGAGTCACAACAACCTTGGCTGTGCCCAGAGCTTCGGAATGAACCTTACCGCTGGCCACACTAGCCGTGGTAACTGTCGTGGAGGACCAGACCAGAGTTGAGGACTTGTATCCAAGGCTGTCGCCATTGGCATTGCGCACCATGACCACCAGCGCGGTATCTTGGCCCACCAGCATGCGCAGGGAGGCCGGCGTGAGCGTGATACTTGCAGGCACAGAGTCGAATTCAAAGACATCAGTAACATTTACCCGAATCAATGCCGTGTCGCTCGAGGTACCATCGCTAACGCGCACCCCAAGGGTGTAGCTCGGAGTGGTCTCGAAATCAAGGGCACGCGCCAGAGTCAGGATTCCGGTTGCGGAGCGAAGGGCAAAGGCATTGTCAGAGTTTCCTGAAATAATGTTGTATGTGATTTCATTCAGGGTTCCATCCGCATCACGGGAATCCACCGCGCCAATTACGGAAGATACCGTGGCATTTTCAGAAACGGTCAGCGAATCATCCATTGCAACAGGAGCATTGTCGTTAACGTTCGTAATGGAGACAAGGACGATCTGGGTATCGGCAAACACGCCATCGCTCACCTGCACGGCAACTTGGTAGGCGCTGTCACCGGATTCATAGTCAGGTTCTACGACAAAGCGAAGGACTCCTGAGGAAGGGTCCAGACTAAATAATGTGGCATCACCCCCGGAAAGGATGCTGTATGTCAAAGAGGTTTCTGCGTCAGGGTCGGTGCCCGTTACGGTGATCGCCACGACCTGGTTTTCAGCAACAGCCACAGTCGCTGCGCTGGTAATGGTTGGCGCTTCGTTCACATTCGTGACCGTGACCGCGATGCTTTGTGTGTCGATGAGTGCGCCATCGCTGACCAGAACGTCCACGTTGTACACATTATCACCACCCGCGTCTGTGGGCACCTCGAAGTCAGGAGCACTGGCAAAGGAGAGCACCCCTCCAGTAGTGATGCTAAACTTGGCCTGGTCCGCACCGCCTAGGAGACTGTAGGTTGCCGTCGCACCCGCATCCACATCGGTACTGGTCACGGTGATTAGGGCGGTCTGGTTTTCAGCCCCACTCGCGGTCGCAACACTGGTGATAACGGGGGCCTCGTTGACGTCGGTGACGGTAACAGCGATGCTTTGTGTGGCCGTAAGTGCACCATCGCTCACCTGCACGTCCACGTTGTACACATTGTCGCTACCCGCATCTATGGGCATTTCGAAGTTCGGAGCGGCCGCAAA
>CAIRAY010000127.1 GCA_903876665.1 uncultured Fibrobacterota bacterium
ATTGCAGGCAGGAACGGTGATGCTCCACACAGTGGATAGCGCTCCACTTGATATGCCGGTTTCGCCTCGGCGATTACCGGCACATATCCACTGTGTGGAAACAACCAAAGGTTGAAGTGGCCAAGCTTTGCATAGCTGCCAGTAAACGTAACTGGCAGCACATCGGCCGTGCCGGGGATGACAAATACAAAACAGCCCACAAAGCCATCCAATTGTGCCCACAGACCCATAATACCAATGGTCCAACGAGTTTAGACTAGATTGTTTTGGACAGTAGTGTTGCCGAATCAATAATTGCTCACCCCCCCCAGAACCACAGACCTCGATGGCCAAAGGCCCATCGGGTTCCGCATGTATTTTGCACGCCACAGGCCGCATGTATCAAGCCACGCAGCACTCGGCTCAGTGTCTAGTAGATATGAGGCCTCGCTTAACCGCCGCATAGATCCTCTATGCAAGGGCGAGCGGAACGAAATAGATGCTAGGCAATCAGCCGAGTGCAGTTGCGGCCGGAGGCTTTGGCGGTGTATAGGGATTTATCCGCCCGCGCGATCAGCGCCTCCATACTATCCCCCGCCCTCAGCACACTCACCCCGATGGATACGGTGGCCTTGTGGAAGGTGCCGTCGGGAAGCTCGATGTTGCGATGCAAAACGGCATGGCGCACCCTTTCAGCGACCATCATGGCATCTTCTTCAACGGTGCTAGGCAATAGAATGGCAATTTCTTCGCCCCCGTAGCGGACGATCATGTCCGAGGGCCGTAGCGACATTGTGGTCGTTTGGGCAATGACCGCAAGCACAGAATCACCGGCCAAATGGCCGTAGGTATCATTTACCTTTTTAAAGAAATCTATATCCAGCATGAGCGCGCACAAAGGCAGATTGCCCATAATGCTTCTCTGGAATTCGCGCTCGAACATGGATTGCATCCAACGTCGGTTGTGAAGGCCGGTCAGGGCATCAACCGTAGCATATTCCTCGATGCGGCGAATGTGGTGTTTGTCGGCCGTCATGACCCGATTGTTGAAACGCAAACGCTGGGAGAGAATGTGCAAAAGATTCAGGCAAAGATCGTGGGATGCATGCAACATGGCAAGGACAATGTCGCGTTCCAAGGGTAAAAGCCGTGCAGTATCCCGGGAAACCACCCAGGCACTGGGGTCGGAATTGTCGAATACAGACATTTCACCAGCACAATCACCTTGCGAAAGAGTTCCCACCAACAGGCCATCAGGAGCTTCCAGCCGAACTTCAAGGGAGCCACTCAGCACGACATACATGGTCGCATTGGCAACCTGGGGAGAAATAATTACCGTGTCGGGCTCGTATTCGACTGCGGGAATGCCTAGCAGATACCCGGCAATACTCTCAAAACTGACCTTGTGAAACAGGGCAAGGCCGGCGAATTCACCACGCGTGATGGGAAGGGTGCTTTTTGGATCCATTCGATTATTTTACCGTAGAAATAGTCATGAGTCCACTATTTTGCCTGAATATTTGCGAGGGTGGCCAAAATTTCCGATTTCCGTTTGGCAAAATCGGCCACGGTTCCCGAGGATTCTACCAGGATTAAATCCTTGTCGCACGGGATAATCGCTACCAGATAAGAATAATCACTTTGACCCAAGGGAGCAGCCAATTCCAGCGCCCAGCCTTTCTGCCCACTGGCTTCAAAGGAAAGGCTATCCACAATCCGGTAACCCGCTTCGGTCATGCGCTTGCGCAGGGCTGGCTTCCAAAAGGCCAGGTCGGCTTTGGGTTTGTGTTCTTCCGCAGAAATTCGCCAGGTAATACCCTCAGGACTCATCGCCCGGAAGTCAGACGCGAAGGTTTTGCTTTTGAAAGGCGCAAACCCCTTAGGTTGAGTGGGCTGAAAGGATGCACAGGAAACTAGGACTAGGCTTATGCCAAAACAAAGGACAAGGGACCACTTCATTGGAATTTCTCCCGGTGTTCAGTCAGATTCAGGGAATTCACCCAAGGAAACGGGCTCCACCCTGTAGAGGCGGCCAAAGACCGGTCCTGGAAACGAAAGGAAACTTGCACCAGTGCATCCTTGATGCGGGATTGCATTCCCCGTAGCTGACCTTCATCCATTTCGATCTGAGAGATCAGATCCACAATAGCACGTTCAATCGTTTGCACCTGATTGGAGTTGGAACTTTTCACGATGGCGAAATAGGAGTCAAGCAACTTGCGCCGGCTGGCGATGGAGGCTTCGAGGTTTCCGATGGAGACGCTTTGGTCGCTGGTCGAATAGGTCTGATCCACTTTGCGTCCCAGGCTATCCAGGCTTCCCAAAAAGGCGGTCAGCTGGGTCGCGGGAACGCGAAGCGTCACCTCCCATTCACCCCATTGCAGGAACCAGCCTCCGCTTTGCTCGGCTTTGGCAATGACTTGCCGGGCCACAACATCCCGGTCACCGACTTGCAAAACCACTGAGGCACTTTGTTCCATGGAGGGAGGCAAAACGCCTTCAGCCGCAAAGGAAACTCCCAGGCTTAAAAACCCCGTGACAATAATTACAGGGAACATCTTCATTTGGAACCCTCCTGAAGCACACTAAGGACAGCAGAAAGATGGGTTTCCTTCGAAGGCGGACCCGGGAAGAACGCCTCCACCAACTGCAACTCGCAATGATTTGAACGTGTAGCTAAAAGCCATGTATATGGAACCGCGTCAAAAGACGTCAGCTGCAGTACCTTCCAGGAGCCTGCCGAACTCACCTCGGCTTTAGCGAAGGTTTTCCCCAGTCGGATTCGCAAGGCTTCGATCCAGAATTCCGCATCCCCCTTGGGGTTGTTTTTGAGTTCACGTGCCCAAATTTCCGCACCGTCGCTCGCGGCCGCAGCCCAAGGCAACTCGTCATCGTCGAGTTCCAAATCCACAAAACCCTGGGGAATTTTCATTTCCAGGGCTTCGCCCGTTACGGATTCATTTTGCCGGGTGGGCATCAACTGGTGAATCCATTGGAAAGCCCCAATAGGTTCCTCCTGACCTGCGTTGTCGAAAATAAATGGTTGCACAGAAAGCGTCAAGCGCGAATACGAAGCCTTCTTGAGCAACTCTCGTTTGCGGGATTCGTCCAATTCGATTTGCTGGGATAGGCGTTGAATTTCTTGGAGCAAGCGAAGTTTTTCATTTTGATCCTTGGACTCGGCAAGCAAAGTCTGTAAGCGGTCCAACGTCTCCTTAGCCACGCGCAAGCGCAACTCGGTATCCAAAAATTGATCGGTGATGTCTTCAGTCTTCAATTCCTTGGAAACCAGAGTTCCCAAGGCCACAAAGCGGTCAAAATTTGCCCGGAATACCTCAACGGGAATCCTCAGCACCACGGAGCCTGCATCACGGCTTTCCACATAGCCCCCCAGGCTTGCGGCCATGCTCGTTGCAGAATCCAAAGTGGCAGGCGGTTCTGTGCTTTTAAGCGAAATCCAGCCCTCATGAAACACCATGCGCTTTTGTTGGGGCAGGTCCGCTGCCATGGGCTCGGAGGCCACGTCTTCTTTCCGCATGGCACTTTTCGCCATTCCTAATGCGGGAGCCGGAGCTGGTGGGGCCATGGCAAACATGGGCTGGGGCTCGACAGCACCCTCAGCCTCCATGGACATCGCCTCGGAGGGTTGGCTCGATGGCCTGGATATGGAGGAAGCACAACCGAACAGAAAGAGCAACGAAAAAAGCAAAAGAATGATTCGCATGCAAAGAATATACTCCCAAACCCTATTCCTTGTCAGGTATTTGCGCATAGTTTGATCCAATTCTACCCGACCCAATCGATTCAACGGGTAGGACCGACGACCACAACAGTGGCACGGAGGGGTTTTACATGGATGGGGCTGGAGTGATGCAGATGTCAGGCAGTGGATCATCACCGCAACGATTCCGATGACATTCAAATTCATGTAGCAAGCACCGGTGATCCCTCGGTGGGACCGTTCGGGCTTTGCCCGTTACGGACACATGTCCACTTTGTGGAGTTCCGGGGATGACAAGGATAGCCGGGCATGACAGGTTCATGTCGCATAATTTGCGACGATGTTAGTACATACAAAACTCACTCAAGACTTTTTGTCAATACGGAGTTCACCGCATTCGTTGGACTAATAAACGCATTTCTTCGGAATTTCTTGCCACAAAAGGGCCATACCAGAATATGGGCTCCCTCACCGGTTCTCCTGCGACGAGCAAAAACCGTGCGGGCGAATTTCCGAAACAGGAAACGTGCAGGGAATCTCCGGCAGTAAGCAGACCTAGCTCCTGAATTTTTAAGGTTTCTCGAAAATCACCGGATTGCACCTCCAGAATGCCGCCTAGGCCAAGCAACCAGGCCTGATGGGACGCAGGCAAAGCATAGCTCCATTGGGATCCGGCTTGAATGGTGACATCTAGAAAATGCAGGTTGCGGCAAGGTTTTTTTATCGCACCGGTTGGGCCCAAAACATGGCGAACCAAAACACCATTTTCCTCAGTCACCGGGATGGATTCTGCGGGAAGGTTCTGGTAGCTTGGAGTCAGGAGTCGCGCCATGTGGTCCAGATTGATCCACAACTGGAACGCCCAAAACCCCTGAGGCGAAAGGCCCGGAAACTCCTGATGCTCGATTCCCCGCGCAGCAACCATATACTGGGCCCCACCGGCTCCGACCTGGCCTTTGTTTCCCAGGGTGTCTTCATGACCCATGGAGCCTTGAATTATATAGCTGAACGTGGCCTGCCCAGCGTGCGGGTGCCAGGGAAACCCCGCCAGCTTGCCGACCTCGGGCCCCAGTTGTATTTCGTCCAGCATCAAAAAGGGATCCAGTTCTTCTGCGAAATCATGACCCAAGTAGCGACGCACGGGAACGTCAGCTCCCTCAATGACGCGCTGAGGACGCAGGATTCGCTGGAGGATTCGAAAAGTGGCCATACCCAAAAGATACCATTTTTCAATTTTCAGCAGAACCGCTTTCCGATGGATAGCGCATCGCTGGGGACGACACTCAGCGGAAATTCCTTCACCATTATCGCCTAGAGCCGTCACTCGGCAACGGACCCCGGCGCAAAAGATTCTATTTGTAAAAGAATTCTTTATGCAACTCAAGGACAATCCATGCAACCCGTCATCACGCCCGTTGATCTTTCCCAGTACCAGACCGGCGCCGTCGTCAGTCGCGAAATCCATCGCAAGCCAACCGGTTCCGTCACCGTTTTCGCATTCGATGAAGGCGAAGGGCTTAGCGAACACACCGCGCCCTTTGATGCCATTGTGCATGTAATTGATGGAGAGGCCGACATTTTTATTGATGGAGAGCCCCACCGTCTACAAACGGGCCAGCTCATTGTAATGCCTGCCAATCACCCCCACGCCCTCAAGGCGGTAAAGCGCTTTAAGATGATGCTGATCATGATTCGGAGTTGAAGGGACTTGTTCCTGATAGAATTACACGCTTTTACACGAAATAATTCTTTTAACACGCATCTTACACGGAACTGTTCTCCTCCCTAAGCTGATTTCGATGTAAGGGTATTTAATTTCCTTGAAAACACCTATCAAGGAAATTTTATGCAACTCAAAATTCTCACAAGAAGTGCTCTGATCCTACTGGCTGCCGGGGCCATGTTTGGAGCATTTGCCGCAGCAGGGGACGCATATACTTGGATCACCTATAATTCCAAATTGAACTACAGCTTTAAAAGTGAGGGACTTACTTATAGCAAGCCCACTAAGGACGTCAGCGGAACTTGCGTGAACGCGGCAAAAAGCGCAAACAATGTTTACCATGGAAATTATTGGGCCTTTTATTCTGGAGCCAACAAGAACTCACTGGTTACCCAAGCAGCGATTACACCCATGCTTGCGCGCTTTGACAGGGACTTTTCTTATATCACCGATACCCTGGGGTGGCCACGCGATAGCCGGGTAAAGAATGGTTTTTACAGCTCCATTTATTTGTATGGTTCCGATGCATGTACAGGGTCCAACGACAATACGGCAACGGGCGGTTGGCAGTCTTCCATTGATGGCTATCCTGCCGTGGCCGCGTCCTACTATCCGGTTTACAGTTTTGACCCTGCCAGCACGTACAACGACAAGCTAAGCCAGCAAAGCGCCATGATCCATGAAGGCATCCATGCCATTCTGACCAACCTAGGCGCAGCGCATGTGCATTGGTTCCAGGAAGGCGGCAACACTTGGCTGCAGCAAGAAATGGAAGTTCGTCGCAGTAATGCCACACAATATTCGGGTATGGGATTCCTGAATGCGGGCAACCTCATGGCTCCGTTTGTGCCTATTGAAAGCTATTCTGGATGGCTTTTGGATGGTTCCTTTGGCGGCCCAGGCGCACAAGGCGTGGACGCCGGCCAAGGGATATGCAATTGGCGCAATATGCTGGGGGGTGTGCAATATGGCAACCTGTTCCCGACTTTCCTCGGCCTCTGGGTTGCACAAGGCGCAGTGCCTTGGATTTGGGTGAACATTCCCAATAATAACGGACAATACATTTTGGAATCCATGGCCGCTGCAATTGGCGATGCCGAAGCCCGTAGCATCATCATGGAATACCGCGCAAAGCTCGCCATGCTCGATATGAAAAAATGGTCCACCGCAATGAAAAACCTCCTCAATCAAAATGTGGGAGACTCTATTGGTTGCGAATACACGCCTTGTGCGGCCACTCCGGCTAAATGGGCAGTGACGCCTTATGTTGTGACGACGGATAGCAGTGGCATTTTGGTTCCAGAAGCCCGCACTACGCCCGGTTGGTCAGGAGCAAACGTGATTCCACTGACCATCACTGCGGGAGCGACACAAGTGAAGCTGTCCCTCCTCGGTGCGAGCACGAGCATGAGCCTTCAGATTGCCTATCGTGCAACAGATGGTACTCCAGTCTATAGCACTCCGATTTTTGGCAATAATCAGGCCGTCTTGAATTTGAGCAAGGCACCCCAGAACAGCGTTGTATTTGCCATCATCTGCAACACGGATTATGATTACGTAGGCGAAGTGACCCGCACGACACACCACAGCTATCGCCTAAAATTAGACGCAGGAATTTCGGCCAAAGCGGACCCCTATACCCAGTGGTATAACCATTTCAACCTGACCTATGATTGGGATAACGCAAAAGTGGTCACCTCCCCTACTCCTGTCAAGGGATTTACGGATTCGAAAAGAAACCTGGGCATTTCTTATGTAAATGGACTCATTTTAGCAAATTACCACGTGCAGAAGGCTGGCAAGGTTAAGGTCGGTATTTACACGGGCTACGGAGCCTTGATTCAGAACGTGGTGAACGAATATCAAAAGGTCGGGGCATATTCCAAGCAGATTGACTTGAAGGCGATGAACTTGACCAGGGGCGTCTACCTCATCAAGCTGTCCTATCCGGGACATACGGAAACCCAGGCTTCCATTACGGCCTTTAAATAGATAGTGTCCAATACCTAATGGGCGCTTAAATTTTCCTAAATTTTGGCTTTACGCTCCAAGGTAGGCCATATGTCCGCATTTCGTGAAGTCAGCAAAAACGAATCCTTTCCCCAAGTTGAAGACCGTATCCTGAATCTTTGGGACAAGGACTTGAGCTTCCAAAAGTCCATTGACATGCGGGCGGGCGCTCCGACTTTTACCTTCTACGATGGTCCTCCTTTTGCAACGGGACTTCCGCATTACGGGCATCTTCTGGCTGGCACCATTAAGGATATCGTACCTCGCTATTGGACCATGCGGGGCTACCAGATTCCGCGCCGCTTCGGCTGGGACTGCCATGGACTGCCCATCGAGAGCCTGATCCAGAACGAGCTGAAGCTGAGTGGCGTAGCCGAAATCCGCGCCTTTGGCGAGGACAACTTCAACGAATCCTGTCGTAGCGCCGTGCTCAAATACACGGGCGAATGGCGCAAGACCGTGCGTCGCATGGGCCGCTGGGTGGACTTTGATCGCGATTACAAGACCATGGATGTCGATTTCATGGAATCCGTGTGGTGGGTATTCAAGCAATGCTGGGACAAGGGCCTCATTTACCAGGGCTACCGAATCCAGCCTTACAGCCCAGCCCTCGCCACACCCCTGAGCAACTTTGAGACCAACCAGGGCTACCAGGACCGCCAAGATCCCTCCATCACGCTCAGCTTTCCGCTGGTAGGCCGTGACGAATCCATTCTGGTGTGGACCACCACGCCCTGGACCCTGCCCTCGAATTTGGCCATCGCCGTCGGCCCCGATGTGGAATACGCCCTGGTGGAGCACGAAGGCAAAAAGTTGTGGTGCGCCGCGAGCCGCCTGGCCGCCTACTTCAAAGCCCCGGTCATCCTGAAGACCGCCACCGGCAAAGAACTCGCCGGCCTAAAGTACGAGCCCCTTTTCCGCCTCGCGGACTTGCACGCAACTCCCGAAGAGCAAGCCAAGCGCTACCAGCTTTATCTCGCCGATTTTGTGAGCACCGAAGATGGTGCGGGCGCGGTGCATATCGCTCCGAGCTTTGGCGAAGAGGACTTCCAACTGGGCGCCCAAATTGGCCTCGGCCTTTTCGATCCCCTGGATGAAGAAGGCAAGTTTACATCTAAAGTATCCGAATGGCTGGGCATTGGCGCCAAGGATGCCGACAAGGCCATCATCGCCCATTTGAAAGAAAAGGGTCGCGTATTCAAGCACGAGACCATCGTGCACAGCTACCCGCACTGCTACCGCACCGGCGTGCCCCTGCTCTATCGCGCACTCAAGACCTGGTTCCTCTCCCTCGAAAAGAACCTCACCAGTGCTGAAGGCGTCACCAAGACCCTCAAACAATGGATGATCGATTCCAACCAGCAGATCAACTGGGTGCCCGAACACATCAAGGGCGGACGCTTCGGCAAGTGGCTCGACAATGCCCGCGACTGGAACATCAGCCGCAACCGTTTCTGGGGAACGCCCCTGCCCGTGTGGATCGCCGAAGATGGTGAAATGATCGCTGTCGGCAGCCGTGCCGAGCTTGCAGAACTC
This sequence comes from uncultured Fibrobacterota bacterium, assembly GCA_903876665.1. Taxonomy (GTDB): domain Bacteria; phylum Fibrobacterota; class Fibrobacteria; order Fibrobacterales; family Fibrobacteraceae; genus CAIRAY01. Next base: position 8,970 of record CAIRAY010000127.1, read on the forward strand.
AGTGGCGTCACTCTGGAAGATTTGCACAAGCACTTTGTGGACAAAGTTACCTTCACCAAAGACGGCAAGACCTTCAAGCGCACCACCGAAGTCTTCGACTGTTGGTTTGAATCGGGTTCCATGCCTTACGCACAAGCTCACTTTCCTTTTGAGAATGCGGACGAATGGGTCAAAGGATTCCCTGCCGATTTTATTGCCGAGGGCCTCGACCAGACCCGTGGCTGGTTCTACACCCTGACCGTCCTCGCCGCCGCGCTCTTCCAGAAGCCCGCCTTTAAGAATGTGATCGTAAACGGAATCATCCTTGCCGAAGACGGCACCAAGATGTCAAAGTCCAAGCGCAATTACCCAGATCCCAACGAGCTGGTGAACCGCACCGGTGCTGACGCCGTGCGCCTGTTTATGATCAATAGCGCAGCCCTCAAAGCTGAGGATTTACGCTTCACCGAAGAGGGCGTCAAGCAGATCGTCAAGAGCGTAATGCTTCCCCTGTGGAATGCAGTGAGCTTCTTTATTTCCAATCACAATGCCGACTTCGCCAAGGGTCAATTGACCTGGAAGCCCACGGACACCTGGAAGAGCGACAATGAGCTCGACCGCTGGATGGTGGCCAATCTGCAGCATTTGATCGGGCAAGTAGAAATCGAAATGGCCGCCTATCGTTTGTACGCAGTGGTGCCGCTCCTGGTCGATTATGTCGATGCGCTCACCAACTGGTATGTGCGCCGTAGCCGTCGCCGCTTCTGGAAATCCGAAAACGATGGCGACAAAAACGCCGCCTATGCCACCCTCTATAAGGTCCTGGTGGACTTCAGCAAAGTCCTCGCCCCCTTCCTCCCCTTCTTAAGCGAAGAAATCTACCAGATGCTCGTAAGAGAACCCCTCTCCCGCAACTTTCCACTTAATAGTGACCGTTCCGCTCAGGCGGAATACGGGAACTTATACACCCCCGTGTATTCCACTTTAGAATTTTCCACTCTTCCACTCTCCGTTCATCACTGCGACTTCCCCGTTGCGGACGCCTCCCTGCGCGATGAAGCCCTGGTGGAAAAAATGGCTAAGGTGCGTGGCATTGTAGAAATGGGCCGCGCCATCCGTGCTGCCCGCGAGATCAAGAACCGCCAGCCCCTCGGAAGCATTACCCTGGTTCCGCATACCGCTGGGGACAAGGCTGTGGCCGAGAGCATGCGCGACCTGATTCTCGACGAGCTCAATGTGCGCGAATTGAAGTTCATGTCCGACGAGACCTCCCTGGTCAAGCTTTCTGCTAAGCCCAACTTCCTGGCCATCAAGGCCCAGGGCCCCGAATTCTCCAAGAATATGAAAGTGATCCAGGCAAAGCTGGCCACTTTGAACACCGACGAAATCCGCAAGCTGCAGCATGGCGAAGCCCTGGGTTTTGAATTTGGCTCTGTGGGCGGCGACTGCCTGATGATTCAGCGCGAAGTGCCCGAAGGCATGGCTGTAGAGGCCGACACGCACTTCACCGTGGCCCTCGATCTGAACCTGACTCCCGAACTCAAGCGGGGCTGCATGGTACGTGAACTAGTGAATCGCATACAAACGATGCGCAAAGAGCAGGACTTCGCGATTGCCGACCGCATTGCGGTGACTCTTGGCACACAAAGCACCGAACTCACTTTGGCGGTGAACGAAGCCCGCGAATACATCATGAGCGAGACCCAAGCAAACGACCTCAAGCTTGGAACCGTGGCTGTGGCTGGTGCCAGCGAGAGCGATGTAGACGGAGAAGTGGTTATGATTTTGGTTGCAAAGGTTGGGTAGTGTGAACAAGCCCGCCTATTTCATTTCGGATTTGCATTTAGGTGCAACCACCGAGGGGGTTATTGCCGACCGGGAACAACGCCTGGTCGATTTGTTGCGCGGGTGGCGCGGACAAGCCTCCCATGTAGTGTTCGTGGGCGATTCCTTTGAATTCTGGATGGAATACCGCCACTATATCAACCGTCATCATTTCCCATTTTTGCGCGCGCTGGCAGAGCTTGTGGAATCGGGGGTGCAGGTCCATTTGCTGAGCGGAAACCACGACTTCCGTCTAGATGATTTTTTCCCTACTGCGCTAGGCGTTCAAGTGCATTCCACTTTGAAGCTGGAATTGCAGGGCAAAAAGATTTGGTTCCAACATGGAGATGGAGTCGCCAAATCCGATTGGGGGTACCGCCTCGCCAGTCGCGTTATTCATAGTCCCATCAATGTTTTTTTGTTCCGCCTGTTGCACCCGGATTGGGGCATGGCGCTGGCCAACTGGGTCGGGCGCACCAGTCGCAAGGTCAATGAAGATGCCGATCCAAAGATCGCCGAATACCAGGAAGCTTGGCGCAAACTCATGGTGCGCGAAGACTGTAATGTGGTGGTCCATGGCCACAACCATCACCCCAGCATAAAACTGGATATCGAGGGCACGGTGGTGAATTGCGGACAATGGTTGTTTGAATTGAACTATGTGGAATTCCGTGACGGAAATTTCGAGATCAAAACCCCATGAAATATTTCTTGTCCTTAATCCTACTTTTTTGGGGGGCACTTTCCCTGATTGGGTGCGCCCTGAGCGAACAAGCCCGCAAGCGTGAACTTGCCGAGCGCGAGCTCGCGGACACCACGGTCTGGAATGAACATTCCCAGCAGGATTTATTAATTGAGGACAACCGCAAGCTTTCTAAAATTATTGGCTTGGATACCATCTTGTGCAGGCACGTGGCGGCTACGGATGGTGCGGTGATTTTTGATGAGCCCCTGTGGAAGAATTTGCGGGTCGATCAGCGCAAAAGTTTAATCGAATGCCTGGATCTCAAGCGCAATATCCGGGTGTCGTCCCTTTCGCCTTTGGTAGAATCGGAGCGCCTTTGGACTGCAAGGCTCAGCGATGACCAACAACGATTATTGATTGGATATGTCCTGAGCAATTGCATCACCTGCTCCCTGTCCGAGGGCAAGGTCGAATATCGGCTAACCCCTCAGGATACTTTGTATGTACCGACCCGGATTCAAGAATCCGAAATGTGGCGGTGAGACTACTGTCCCATATTCCCCCCGCTGTTGGTCATTCCCGCGAAGACGGGAATCATTTGTACGTCACCCCCGCCTGCGCGGGGGTGATAAATTGATTTCACACCATTTAGAGCGCTTTCAAAGAATTCCGTATTCAGTCAAAGCCTTTTCGAACAGACCCTGGGAGACAAACAGGTGCGCGGGCATTCCGGCTTGTTCTGCGCCACGAATGTTTTCTGCGCGGTCGTCGACCATCAGGCACTCTTCTAGGCGAAGCCCCAGGCGCTCTGCGGCCAAGGCGTAGATTTTTGGATCTGGCTTGGAAAGGCCTTCGTCACAGCTGAACACCCGGCCCCAAAAAAAGTCATAGCCGAGGCTCAGGTGAAAATCGCGCGAGGGGGGTTCTGTATTGGTCAATAATCCAATCCGGATGCCTTGACGCTGCAATTTGCGAGCGGTTTCGATGGTGGGCTCCAAGGGGACATAGACTGCGGCAAGAGCCTCGCGCCACAAGGGACGACTGGGTGCCTGGATTCCAACCTGTTTGGCTACATGACCCCAAAACTCCTCTTCGGGAAGTCCCTTCATGAAGTCGCCGAGGTACATGGAAACCGCCTGACTCAGAATGTCGGCAGATACGCCAAGTTCCTTGGAGCAGTAACGAATGAAGCCAAGGCTCGGGTCCTCGCAGACCACTCCGCCCCAGTCCAGAATGATTCCACGGATCATTGGTTCAGACGTTTCTCAGATGCTTCATTTTGTTTCGTGACTGTTCCACCACCCCAGAGGTAGTCCACAAAGTCGAAGCTTTCGAACTTGGTCATGGCTTCTTCGAACCACTTGGGGTTGGTTTCCACCATGCGTTTGATGACGATGTTGTAGCCGACCAAGGAGATAAATACGATCAGAAACCACTTGCGGTTCCCCCGCATGATGAGGGTAAGGGCCCAGAGCAGGACAATGACGCTCAAAGCCGCAAAGTTGTAATGAATCTTGTAAAAAGCGATTAGGGTATCCATAGGAAACCTCCGTTGAATGTCCTAATTGTATAAAAATATCGCTTACGGAACTTCAATTATCCGCCAGCGCGCTTTGCGGGGTACCCAAGCTTGGTCAATTCGAGCACCAAAGTATCCCGATGTTCCCCTTGAATTTCAATCACCCCATTTTTCACGGTTCCACCGCAACCACAGCGCGCCTTGAGTTTCCTGGCTAAATCTTCCAGATGCTCTTGGTCCAAGGGAAGACCTTGAACGGTCGTCACCCCGGAACCCTTGCGCCCAGCGGTTTCACGGCCCACGCGAACAGCGCCATTACCCGAGATCGACGGCTGGGAAAGCTGCTTGCAAATACAAGCCGTAACGGGCTTCGCGCACCCCGGGCACATGCGCCCCTGATCGGAGGAATACACCAAGCCACCCAAGTCCGACAACGATGTTTTTTTCAAGAAGCCTCCGAAGGAAAAATGGATATGAAAAAGGCGACTCTGTCGAGCCGCCTTTTTCGGGTGAGTGATGGGACTTGAACCCACGACCCCCAGAATCACAATCTGGTGCGCTAACCAATTGCGCCACACTCACCATGTGCTAGTCAAATGTAAAAAACCCTTGCGACAATGTCAGCGGGGTTTACCCTAATCAATCCCGGGATTTGCGACGCTGCAAGCGGATGAAGTTGGCACGCTTGAAATCGTTGCGGTGTTCCAGGCAGAAGCGCGGGTACAGGAACTGCTTGGGAAATACCTTGATGGCAAAGAGATTTTCGCAGGCGCTTAGGCAACACTGGAAAGTAATTTCGACCACATCGGTATAAGAATGGCGGAACACCATATTCTTGGACTCGATGCTGTCGAATTCCTTCTTTTGCTTTTGGCGCTGCTTGATGTCCCGATGGAGCTCGCAATACTTTGCGATCGGGTGCCCCCAGAACTCACGACCACAGCCGGGTTCTTGGCAGACCTTCAATTTGATGCGTTTTTTCTTTTTGTACTTCGGTAGCTGCACAGAATCCCCAGGGGAATGGTGAGTAATTTTAGGTAAATTTATGGGTATTCACAAGGGGTATCCCCAAATGGATCATTTTTTGAAAGGACTCCCACAGGCAAAAATTCGCCTAAATCTTTGATATCAAAGGGAATATAGTGTATCTTTCCCATTAGTGCACCGAATTGGGGTTACTATGAAAAAGCATGTTGTCCTTGCCGCATTTGTTTTTGCGATCTTCTCCTGCACCGGCAATACCGTTGCACCCATCGCCGCCGGCGAATCCTCTTCCCTCGACGGGTCTTCCGGGGCTCTATCAAGCAGTGGAGGAACATCATCCGGTACAAGCTCCAGCGGAGTTTCTGGCTCCAGCGGAGCAGGCGGTTCTTCCTCCTCCTATTCTGCGCTTCCCGATGTGGACTCCACACTGATTGACGGACCCACGGGACTACAGGTTTCTTCCATCGCAGGGCCTCGGACCTTGGTGCTGACCTGGACTGACATTCCCTCATTGCCTCGCACTTCTTATTTGGGCTATCAAGTATGGCGTAACGACAATTACGGTGGCTGGAGCCTAGTTGGGGTAGCCCCCCCGCAAAAACAGTTCTTTAAAGACACGAGCCTGAGTGCTACTGGCGAATACATGTACCTTTATCGCATCATCGCCTATGACACTACAGGTGCCGGGGCCGACACGGTAATTTCTAAGTTCTCCGCCGAAGCGGGCACCCCGGCCGTCACCGAGCTTGGTTTCGGTGGAATTGTATTTGATAATCCCTCCGCCTTTACCATCACCCGCTGGGGACCAAGCCTTTTCGAGCTCAAATGGAACATATCCGCCTTAAAGCCCGAACTCGGGGTTGTGGTCCAAAAATTGAGTACTACGAGCAGCAAGCCTCCTTTTATATCCAATGGGACAAGCTGGCTCGTTTCGGATTCCACCTCGGACTGGAAGAATCTGGACACGCTAGGCGAAAACAACAATCACTTCTTCGTATACGACTCCAACGCCTTTGGCACCTACCGAATCTACGCCTTTTACTCCAATGAATTCGGGCGAATCATCTCCGAGTTTTCCACCGAGGTTTCTACTGCCGAAGCTAAATACCATACCAACGTCACTTTTGAAGCTCCGGACAACTATACCAAGATCCTAGACTCTAACACCATCGTGGCCTCTTGGTCCCAGACGCACAACACCTTCATCGAAAGGGCCAATGCACTGGACTCCTTTGCTCTACCGGTTTTAAATGGAGCAGACACCGCCTATTATGAAATCGAACAATATGTGAGCGACAGCAAAGTCAAGCAGTTTGAGTTGGCGTTTGACCAAATCCAGTTTGTAAACGACTCCCTTTCTTATAGCGATGTCCATTATCACCTTTGCGCCTACGCCTATCGCATTCGAGTTTTCTGGAAGGATCAATGGAACCAGGTGGACCGCACCCAATGGTCTCCGCTTTCGGGAACATCCGGTGGTACGGTGAACTTGGCCGATCCAGCAAGCTATTGCCCCTAAGTCACCATAAGGGATGAACCACTCTATGAAGCATTCTGCATCAAAATCATTCAAGGCCATAATGGTCTCGCTTTGCGCCCTGACTGCGCTTGCCACCGCACAAGACAATCCCCGGGACGAGTTCTACATCAAAGAACAGGTCAAGGGATTTTTCTCCTTGAAGGTCGACTTCCAGCGCTTTTCGGACAACGCGATTGGCGACATCAACGATGCCGCTTTCCGCGAGGACTGGGGCTACAACGTTGTTCGATACGATTCAACCAACACCCCGATTGACACAGGCTTTTTTCCCGATCAGGAGCGCCTGTTCCATTACAACCAGTTCGGACCCAACGTCTTGGGAATGAATGTGGAGATCGGAGCCCAATATCACCAAATGGTGACTTGGGTCGATGGATTCTTTATGCCCACCCAGGTTTCTCCGGTTCCAGACACGGTTAATCCTGAAGTCCCCAGTCATCTTCAGTCCATCAAATGGTTCCGCTATGGATTTGACTGGATGTTCGGTTACATGCTCCTGCCCGAAAAATCCTTTGTAAATGTGATTCCTTCCGCTGGCGCCGGATTTAGCTTGCTCAACATGCAATTCGCTTCAGAATACGATCTCAGCTGGACAACTCCTGGGGATGCGGTCATGGCGAGTTATCCACTTGGCCGACGCTATTACAGCACCTTTGGAAAAAATGTCACCACCCAGCTTGAAGTCCGCTTTAATCTTGGCAACGGAATTTCCGTTGGTGCTTATGGCGGAGCCCGCTTTACCTGGTACGACCGCTTCTCGGTTGAGACTTCCACCTCGCAGACATACATCCTCAACCACTCCGAGCTTTCCGGCAATGCCATTTTCTTCGGTGGCAAGCTCACCTACACCTTGCCTTCGGTCTTCGAAACCAAAGAACAAAACAAGCTGTAAACTTTTGGATTATGCAAAAAAGGCAGCCGGTCAACCGTCTGCCTTTTTTATTTGTCTTCGGAAGGTTCTAAAACGCTTCCTTGAAATAGATCGTCATTCCGATTCCCCCATCCACCCAGGACAAATCACCCCGGACATTAACGCGTCGTTTGGTGTTCAGCGCAAAACGACCACCCACTCCTGCGGCATAATGAAAATCGTTGCGCATCAGCTGGGCAAAATACGGACCCACCTTGCCAGCTTCGCCAAAGGCAGCAGCTTGGAATCTCCAGAACAGGGGCACTCTCCATTCGCCTTGCAAAACGACCTGCTGACGGTCGCGCAGGCGACCTTTTTCTAGGCCACGCAGGCGATAAGTGCCATCAGGCATCGCCAATCGGTCAAAGGGGGCCTTGCCCATGAGACCTTCAAAATAGGCTGCCATTCCAAACGCACCTTCCAAGGGCGTGGGCACAAAGCCACGCAAATCCACTTTGGTATTGATGAAGTCATGGTCGCTTCCGATGGCTTTGTTGAAAAAGACCTGGCGCACCCAGGCAAAGGTTCCGCTGCGCGGCCAGTTGTCGTGGTCGCGGGCGTCCCATTGCAAAGCCCATCCCAAGCCATTGCGCAGGCCACCCTGCCGGGCGACGGGGGGAGGAGCAACGGGAAAGCTTGCGGGGTCATTGGCATAGGAGGCGCTATCCGGGAGAAGAAATTTTGTGGTATTGTTCTCGTAGGCGAATTCCAGGCCCACTTTCAAATTCTTTTGCAAAGCCTTTGATAAAAAGGAGACCCCATCCAAATCATAAACCAAATTTCCTTCGGCTAGCCACATAGACATGTCGTAGGAAAGAGCGGAATCACTGGGGGAATTTCCACCGCTCCAATATTTTCCGGGCCAATTCTTGTACTGCAGTTCGAGCTCTAGGCGCGCGTCGCCGTTCAACAGAGCCACGGTGGGAGAAAACACAAACCGTTGCTGATGCTCCGTGGTTCCAATGGCGGCCACATCCAGCTGGGAGCCCGGATCCTTGGGGCCAATGGACCGAAAAAACACCAGGCCCAGAAAACCGTATTGCAGGCCCGTCTCTTCAGAAAAAGCGACAACCGGAACCCCGCCAAAGCGCTGAAAGTTGGTATCCGCAGGCTGCGTGGCCCCCATGGCGGAACCAGAGAGGATTCCCCCAACAAGGGCAATTTGGATCAATAACTTTTGCATAAGAAACATTCGGGGAGAAAGAAAAACGAAGCCCTAATGTAGCAGAAAACACGCCCGGCCCGGGCATTCCTTCAATGCATTCACCAAGCACCGGTGATGCCCCTGCGGGGCATGACAAAAAGGGCAGGCAGGACAAAAGGGCAGGCATGACAAAAAGGGCGGGCAGGCAAAAGGGCGGGCATGCTACGTTTTCTCCGAAGTTCGTTTCTGCAATGTCATCCCCCGAAGGGGGATCACCGCACCAAGCCCGCCAAGGCATTCTCCAAGCACCGGTG
>CAIRAY010000128.1 GCA_903876665.1 uncultured Fibrobacterota bacterium
ATTAGGGCAATCCAAAAACGAGCCTACGGAATTCGTGATGAAGAATACCTCAGACTGAAGATACTGACATGTACTCTTCCAAAGATATAGGAGCACATAACGTTCTGCCTGTTTTTACCCACACGAAAGTCGGAAGAGCCCAATAACTCACGGGCCTTTGGGTCTTCACCGCAATCTTTGCTCATCTGCGTCAAGGTTTTCATGAATTCGCTCAACCCGGCACAGGCGTATAGTGCCTTGCGGTCCCTGGGCTGTAAGGCAATGGGGATGCGTAAAATTCCAAAGCGACGTGTAGGGCGTTCCTCCCACAATAGGGAGCCAATATTTTGGGTGGCTTCCTGCCATTGCGCACAACATTCCTGAATTTCGGTGTGGCTTCCGTCCACAGAAAATTTTGCTAAGGCAATAGCTTCTAAAGGGAATTTCGGGTCATGAATCAGATCTTGGGCGTGGTGGAGAACCCAGGCCTTGCAACGCTTGGGGAATGACTCCCATTTGTCGGGTAGCGGCATCAGAGTTCCTGCTCGCGACGTTCCAGCTCGGCACGGCTAATGGTGGTGAGACGTGATTCGCGGGCATCGGGGGATTTGGTGACCAAATGGCAGCTTTCAATGAAGGGAAGCACCACATGGGTTTTGTCCATGGGCGTAACCACCATAAGCTGCAAACCCAGCTCGCGGAACAGGTTCATGGCGTATTTGCTGTTGGCATCGTCGGACTTGCTGAAGGCCTCGTCAATGACTACGAAGCGGAACGTGGGTCCTTGGGTGTCACCTCGGGTAAGCCCATATTGGTAGGCAATGGCCGACCCTAAAATTGTGAAGGCAAGCTTGGCCTTTTCGCCACCCGAAAGTCCGCCTGAATCCGAATAATAGCGCCCCGGAACGCCGGTTTCCCGGTCGATTTCGCTTGCGGCAAAGCTGAGCCATTGACGCACATCGGTGACCTTGCGTGTCCAGGATTCCTGAGAGCGGAAGTTTTGCACCAACTTGTGGATGGCCGAGAATTTTTGTTGCAGATAATTCATGTCGTGTTTTCGGCTATGGTCGGGTAGGCAAGCTCTAAGTTCGGCTAAAAACTCTGCGATTTCTCGGTCGGGTGTTCGGGCGCAGGCGAGGCGTATGAAGGTGTTTGGCGTGTAGGGAATTTGCCCTAGTGCCCCATTGAGCTCGCGAATGCGCTCTTCAATTTCTTCGCGCTGTTGCTCCAGACGGGAATGAAAAAAGCTCACCCCTTGCAGCATCTTTTCGTTGAGAAGTTCCTGGAAGCGGGCCTCATGTTTGGGTAGGTCATCACCCTGAACCCGTTGATGGATTTCGCGAAACTCAGCACAGTATTCGATTTTTGCCTGCAGGTTTAAGTCTTCGCCGGGCCATTTGCCCAAGTACTTTTGCATGGACTTTTCGATGCGCCCTTCGCGTTTGGCCTGCTCATGCTCCAATTCCATAATTTGACTTTGCAAGTCGCGTTCTACCCTTTCGATGGATTCCTGCAAAAGCAAAAGACTGCTAGCCCTTTGTGGGCTTAGCCTGGTGACCTGGGTGCGCAAGGATTCGATGGTTCCCAAATCCGCGGGAGCACTTTTCTCCAGGCGGTCCTCGGAGCGAATTTGTTCCGCACCATATTCCTTAATGGCATTTTGGGCTACAGACCAAAGGCCGTGGGATTGGTCGCGTTGAATGCGGAGTTCAGAGCGCAGTAATCGTTGCGCAGCCAGTTGTTCTTCAAGGGCCCGCAAGGCTTCGGATGCTTTGTGCAGTGCTTGGCGTTGGCTTTGCAGTGCCTCCTCGCGCCCGAGGCATGACTGCACATCAATGGAAGTGTAGGCAAGGACTTCCAATAGTCTTTCGGCCTTTTTGCAGCTGGTTTCCAAGGACTTCCGCTCACGGCGCATTTTTTCAATGTCTTGTGTGCAACCCTGGATACGAGATTCAAGTCCGCGCAGGTCTTCTTCAAGCAGGCGGATTTTACCCAGATTGTCCCAACCCATTACAAAATGGCGCGGGTCATTCAATGGATGACGATCATCCTTTTCGTGGCGGTCTCCGCCTCGTTTTACCAAGCCCCCTTGAGTGATTGCCTTTGCTCCAATATGACGACGGAAGTCTTCTACTTCGTCAAAGCACACAAAGTTGTATTCGGTACGCAAACGGTGTTCAAGCCATGCGCTTTGGGGGATTTCTTGCCGAATCTCCAGCTTGTCAATGGGGAGTACGTCGCTGTTGGATTCGCGACGGGGTAGACCAGGAAGGGCGGTGGGGTCCCAGACATGCCAAACCAATTTGCGACCCAAATGGGTTCGATCCACATAGGCTAGCAAACGTTTTTCGAGGGTCTTGGGCACCAGCAGGCGCAAAGAAAAATCGTGGAGCAAGCGTTCCAATGCGCCTTCCCAAGCCTTTTCGGTGCTACGAACCCGGAGCAATTCACCTGCGAAAGGCAGCTCGCTCAAATTCACATCCAGCTCCATAGCCAGCTGCTCCCGCAACCGTAGGGATTCCATAGGAATTTGGCTTTTACGTTTGCGCAGGGAATCCAATTCGCTCTGCAGAGACTCCCTTTGGATCTTCAATTCGTTGGACAAGGCCTGCAGGTTGGCAAGTTCTTCATCCAGGGCCAATATCCGGTCCTGAGCTTTGGCGAGAAGGGCTTGCGCCTGGGAGCGATTTTGGGAAAATTCATTGTCGCTGTGGGCTAGGGCAATTTGCAGCACTTGAGCCCATTGGGAATATTCTTCGCGGCGAGCCTCAATCCGAGCCCGCTCTTGCTTGGCGATTTCGAGTTCGCGATCGAGTTCTCGTAGCCGTTGGCCTGCAGAGTCTTGGCGGATGGAGGAATCCAAGCTGGCAATGCTTTCGTCAACCGTCACCAGGCGGGAATCCTGCGCTTGCAAGGCCGTCTCGAGCAGGGATGCCTCTTCAAGTTTATCAATCAGAGCCTTGGCCAGCCAATCCAAACGCATGGTCTCGCGTAAGCGAGGGAACCCTTGACGTTGCCTATAAATAGATTGGAGGTTTTCTTGGGTGGAGGTCCGGAGTTCGGATTCGTGAATAAGAGGAGCCAATATCTCAAGTTGTTCGCGGGCTTTGCGGATGGCGTCATGGGTCTGATTCAGGCTATCGAAGCTGTGCAAAAGTTCATCCACGCGCTCGCGACTATCCCCTGGTTCGAGCATGTGTTGACGCACAAAAGAATTAAGATTGCCGACTTCTTTTACCGCTACGGTTTGGTTGAATAGCTCCAAGGCCTTTTCGGAGCGCAAGCCCGCCATGTTCTGAAAGCGATCCATGTAGGATGAGAAGCTATCATAGCACTTTGTTTCGGGGATCAGGCACAGACGCTTGCGCAAGGCTGCCAGGTCCTTGAAGGCCGAAAAATGATCTTGCAGATTGAGGGCTGACCCTGAAACCACAAAAAGAGATTTGACTTGATCGGTGCGGGGGGCGTGGTATTGGGCCAGGGTAATGGATTTGCTACTGGATGAATCATGAAAAACGGCGAGCACCAGTCCTGCCACATTTTCGTCGCGCAAATACAGGGTTTTGGCTCCTTCATCGCCCTCGGTCTTTTGCCAAGCGCCCCGCACATAGCTACGAAGATCGCGTTCGCGCTTACGACCTGCGCCGCTGGCTTGGTTGTATGCACGGATCTGGGGAGAGACCAGTAAGGTCAATAATCCGTCAACCAGGGTAGACTTGCCCGATCCATTTGAACCCGTCAAAAGAGTAGAATGACCCTCGGCATTCATATTCCAGATGCGGTTATGAAATCCACCCCAATTATAGACCTCAAAACGAAACAAACGAAAGCCCGCCGGGCCCTCGGCAAATAGGCTCGCTTGCCCATCAGGATTCCAGTTGATCGGCATGGTCCCTCAGCTTTTGCAAAATGGATTCGAGGACTTCGGGGCGTAAGTAAATTTTGAGGAGGCGCATCACTTCAAAACGGCCTTCTTCAGAGCCACGCAGAGCTTTCAAAAAGCCGAGGTCGGTTGCCTGGCGAACATTGGTGTTCAAATTCCGCAGGTTCGCCGTTCCCGAAAAATTCTCCTGCAAAAATCCCTGCAGCATAGCCTGGATTTCGTCCGATGACATGACCAGCCTGCGTGCACCGGAGTGGTCCAATTCTCCCGAATCGATTTTGGCGAGGCGCTCCCGCAAAAGCACCAGCAACAAGGTGAGTGGGTACGAAAGGGGCCGGCGTTGCACCAAGGATTCCAGAGGAACTTCAACGACCAGTGGCGCATCATTCCCTTCCGCCAATGTATCCACATCACCTTCATCGACCTCGCGCCGTAAAAGGGCGATCCCCTCTTGCTCATGGACCACTAATTGTAGACCAATCAGGTGAAAGTAGTCGCGAATAGGGGACTCATGGGCGAGTATTCCGTTCCAATCCGCGAGGGATTCGGAGTACACGGCTCCTTTGAGGAGCTTCACCAGCAAAGGGGAATAGACGGGACGTAATGGCATGGGCTTAAAGATAGGAAATGCCATACACGACACACAACAAAAATACCAGCCCTATGGAGGGCTGGTATTCCTTGGTTTAAAATGGATGGTTAGGGCAAATAGGCTCTGGCGCTATCCATAATGGGAATGGTGGAGCACATGGAAGATTCGTAAGAATCTACGATTCCATCCATATTGCGGTCACAGTGGCTTACGCAGGTTAATGTGCCCTGAACCATTTCGGGGTATTGTGGAGGTGTGCAGGTCGGAATATCGGAATTCGCTACGCAGATGGGGTTCTGGGTGGAGGCATCGAAGAAGGGAATGGAATCCATGCCGCAACTAGGGCCGGTCTGGCATTGAGTGACTTCCGTTGAGCCAACCACGCCATCGCGGTTTTTATCGCATGGGTCCATGCAAACCACTTTGCCATTGAGGAGTTCGGGCCAGGTTGGGAAGCTGCACTCAGGGATTGATGCGCCAGGAATGCAGACCTGTTTCATGTTCTTCGCGTCAAAGAAAGGCTGTTCCGTTGGCTTGCAGGAGTAGGTACTTTGGCACTTTGCCAGTTCCATGGAGTCGACCATTCCATCGTAGTTCCAGTCGCAAGGGTCGAACATTCCTGGGTTGACAAAACCGGAGTCATTTTTGATGGTGCATTGTGTCTTTTCAAACGCATCAATGGTTCCGTCAGCATTCCAGTCACAAGGGTCCTTAAGCGAAGAAGATTGGCACTGCTGGGATTCGATGGGGTCGATAATACGATCCTGATTGAAGTCGCAAGGCGCAAAAAGGCCTTGTATTTCCTGGATGCAGGGTAAATAGGCCGTATCTCCCTCCACCGTAAGGTGGGTTTCGACTAGGCGAGTTGAATCTCCCAGAGTAACGGTGGAGCATACGGGTTTGCTATCGGTGCAGACAAGCATGGCAATCGAGTCGGTTCCGGTGCGGAAATCCATGGGAATCCAGGCCTTCCAGGCACATTGCCCGTTGACCATGGTGGTAGGGGGAGCCGCCTTGTCTGGGGTGGGGTAGTAGAAGTTACTGACATTGCATTCCTTCTGGAAGGTCTGAGCCTGGGCATCCACGGTGGATTTGGCGGCAATGCATTCGGTTTTGGTGGTTAAGTTCGAGGAGTCGCAAACGCCTTGCAGGGACATGACTAGGGAATCGGTAAGCTTGACCATGGAAGCGTATTTTGCCTGGCAGTCGGCGTCGAGTCCTGCGGGAGTATTTGCGGTGATGAATGCGTCCTGGCAATTGGTGTTATATAAGGAGAGCCAGGAGGAGTCGCCTGTTTGCAGGAACTGGGTCTTATACATTTCGCAATCCGGAGTGGCCTCCGTGGCTTGTTGATTTTGGATCGCATCCAGCTGGCTTTGGGCATCCTGGATTTTAGCACAGCCTGCCAGTGCGGTGATGGCTGCCAGCGCAAGAACTCGGATAGCGTGACGCATTTTCATGGGGACTCCTTTGGGTTTGTGAACAACAACTGTTGACATTCTAGCATGACAAGTTCTGGCATTCAAGCAGGAATATCTTCCCCCAGGGAATCTGAATGCGTTTTTGTTGGATATTGGGGAAATTTATGCAGTATTGGCTAATCCAATTTGGAACACTCTTTATAGATTTTGGGACATGATTCACCATTCAACCCTTGATGCAGTCAAAGATTTGGAGCGTTCCGGGCAATTGTTGCGGGTTGTGGACGAGGTGGATCCTTATTTAGACATGGCCGAAATTCAGCGTCGGCTTTATCCACTTAAAGCCCCCGCCGTTTTGTTTGAGCGAGTCAAAGGGTCTCGGTTTCCGGCGTTGGCCAACCTATATGGAACCAAGGCGCGCACCCAATTTTTATTTCGCCATACTATAGATGTGGTCGAGGCTTTGATCGAGGCCAAAGGCGATCTTCAGAGTCTTTTTCGCCACCCCAAGCTGTGGGCCAAGCTTCCCTTTGCGGGCCTCACCGCGTTGCCACGGCGGGTACGCGCCGGTCCTGTGCTTCTAGGAGAAGCCCGCATGGGTGATCTCCCCCAGATCCAATCCTGGCCAGATGATGGGGGGCCGTTTATCACCCTCCCTCAGGTGTGCACTCTGGATCCGGCAAGGTCATCCATTCTGGGATCCAATCTCGGAATGTACCGAATTCAGATTGCCGGAAATGAATTTCGTAAAGATGAGGAATGTGGGCTACATTATCAGATTCACCGGGGCATTGGCGTGCATCACCAGCGGGCCATGGAGCTTGGAATTCCACTCAAGGTGAGCATCTTTGTGGGAGGCCCTCCTGCGCATGCTTTTGCCGCCGTCATGCCCTTGCCCGAGGGAATGTCCGAACTTTCTTTTGCGGGTCTTTTGGCGGGAACGCCCTTCCGCTACGTATTGCGAGATGGTTGGGTGATTTCGACCGAAGCGGATTTCTGTATTTTGGGCGAGGTGGCTCCGGATCTTAAGCCCGAGGGCCCATTTGGGGATCACTTGGGGTATTATTCCCTCAAACATGAGTTCCCCTATCTAAAAATTCGTGCAGTATATCATCGGCCAAATGCCATTTGGCCTTTTACGGTCGTAGGGCGTCCTCCTCAAGAGGATACCACCTTTGGGGAAATGATTCACGGCCTTACGGGAAAAGCGGTGCCGACGACCATTCCCGGTGTACAACAGATCCATGCTGTTGACGCCGCAGGTGTTCATCCCTTGTTGCTGGCCATTGGAAGCGAAAGATATGTTCCTTTCGTGGAGCGCGAGCCCCGCGAGCTCCTGACCCAGGCCAATGCCCTACTCGGATTTGGACAAGTATCCCTTACAAAGTACTTATGGATTGCGTGTGTCCAGGATAATCCGAAACTAGATGCACACGACATCCCTCATTTCATTTCCCATGTGCTGGAGCGAATGGATTTGGGTCGCGACCTTCATTTTCAGACCCACAGCACCATGGACACCCTGGATTATTCAGGGGTTTCGATGAACCGGGGTTCCAAGCTGGTGATTGCCGCCGCAGGTCCCAAACGCCGGGACCTGGGTTCTGATGCTTCGGGATTATTTCGCCTTTCTTTGCCGAGCGATTTTTTCAATCCTAAAATGGTGATTCCTGGCGTGGTAGCCGTGCGTGGGCCCAAGTGGGGAAATGCCTTGCAGGCGAATATAGATGCGGATCGTTTGTGTGCGATGTTGGCCCAGTGGGAGGATCGGGAGCAATGGCCGCTGGTGACCATTGTGGATGACAGCGAATTTGCATCGCGCAACCTGGAGAATTGGCTTTGGGTGACCTTTACCAAATCCAATCCTTCCCATGATGTGTTTGGAGCCGGGTCTAGTGTAGAGCATAAGCATTGGAAATGCTCCGCTCCGTTGGTGATTGATGCGCGTCAAAAGGCCCACCATGCGCCTCCCTTGATTGAAGATCCCTCCGTCACTCGGCGGGTGGATGCTTTGTTTGCAAAGAATGGAATTTTTGGAGGGCTAAGATCCCATGAATGAACTCCGCATTCACATTCTCCAGCATGTCGCCTTCGAAGGTCCTGCCGCCATTGGGGACTGGGCCTTGATTCACGGGCACGCGGTCTCCTCAACTCACCTGTTTGCGAAAGCGGCGGTATTGCCAGCGACGGATGATTTCGACCTGCTGGTAATCATGGGTGGACCCATGGGAGTCGATGATGTGGCGACGATTCCGTGGCTTGGTGCTGAAATGGAGTTTGTACGCAAAACAGTTTTGGCCGGCAAAAAGCTGCTCGGGATCTGCCTTGGAGCTCAGATTCTAGCCCATGTTTTAGGAGGAATTGTATCGACAAATCCCTTGAAGGAAATCGGCTGGTTTCCCATTCAGCGGAGTCCGGAGCTTCAGGGTATATGGGCCGAGGTTTTCCCCGCAGAGTATGTGGCTTTCCATTGGCATGGACAAACGTTCTCTCTGCCACAGGGTGCGCAGGCAATTGGTTCCAGCCAAGCCTGCGTCAACCAGGGTTTCTTGTGGAATGACCAAGTTTTGGCCCTCCAGTTCCATTTGGAAACCACCCCGGCCAGTGCCGAAGCCCTTTTGGCACATGGCCTAGCGGATTTGGGTTCGGAGGGTGTCTTTGTGCAAAGCGCAAAGGTCATCGGAGATGGAGCTCAAATCCACTGTGTCCGCCTAAATCGGTTATTGGATGGCGTTTTACAGGCGTTCACCGCACGATAGTTTCACTCATCGCTGCTTCTGGTGTTCTTTATCCCAGAATTGTAATATATTTAGGTGAACAATTAGACCGGCTGGCGAAAAATATGAAATTGTCTACCAAATGCAGATATGGCGCTCGTGCCATGGTTGAGATCGCCCGGAACCATGCCAATGGGCAACCGACCAAGCGCAAAGATATTACCGCCAACCAAGGGATTCCCACGTCCTATCTGGAAAACATACTGATCGATTTGCGGGACAAAGGGCTTGTTACCACCATCCGTGGTCCGAAAGGTGGGTTTAGCCTCACTCGTCCTCCCGAAGACGTGTCCATGTTCGAAGTGATCCATGCCCTACGTGGAACAGACATGTTGCAGGTCGAGTGTCTTTCGGATGAATACGATTGCGCGAAAAAAGAGATTTGCATCACTCGGCAGGTTTGGGTCGCTATGCAAAAAGCCCAGGATGAAGTCCTGCGTGGAATTTCCCTCAAAACCCTAATACTCTCCGATGGATCCGGTTTAGATAAATTGGAGTATGTGATCTGAGGAAGTGGAAAGTGGAAAGTTGCGGGTGTGTTTCCCCAAAAAGAAAGGATCACCCGCAATTTTCCACTTTAGCACTTTCCACTAACCAACCTATCCCGTGACCATTGCATTTCACTTTCCACTCGTAACCCTTTTTCCCCCAGGAGCCCTATGTCAACCTACCGCTCAGAAACCCTTGCCATCCATGCCGGCCTGGCCATTGATACCACACAGGCGCGGGCGACTCCCGTGTACCGGTCCAGTGCCTTTCTTTTCCGGGATTCCAAGCATGCCCAGGATTTATTTGGCTTGGCGGAGCTCGGCAACATTTATACCCGCCTCATGAATCCGACTCACGATGTGCTGGAGAAGCGGGTAGCTGCACTGGAAGGAGGCGCAGCTGCGGTCACGCTGGCTTCGGGAACTGCGGCAATTTTTTACACGGTCATCAATGTGGCCCGTGCGGGCGATGAGATTGTGAGCGCGTCGAACCTGTATGGTGGAACCTACACCCAGTTTGACAATATCCTTCCGCAGATGGGCATCAAGACCCGCTTTGTCGATGTGAGCGATGCGGCACAGATCGAAGCCGCCATCAATGAAAAGACCCGTTTGCTCTTTGTGGAAACCATTGGCAATCCTGGTCTCGATGTGGCAAACCTCGAGCTGTGGTCCAATTTGGCTAATAAATATCATTTACCCCTTGCCGTCGATGCCACCTTTACGACGCCCCATTTGTGCCGGCCCATCGAGCATGGTGCCCACATTGTGATTCACTCCCTGACCAAGTGGATGAGCGGCCATGGAACAGCACTGGGCGGAATCGTGGTGGACAGCGGAACCTTTGATTGGAAGGATTCCAAGTTTGCCCAGTTCAATGAACCGGATGCAAGCTATCATGATTTGCGCTGGGCCCATGACCTGCCTGCATTCCTTGCCCCCGTGGCCTTTGCCCTGCGCATGCGTCTAGTTCCCTTGCGCAACTTGGGTGCCTGCAATAGTCCCGACAATGCCTGGATCGCCTTGCAGGGAATCGAAACTTTGGGCATGCGTATGGAGCGTCATTCCCAGAATGCGCTGGCCGTGGCTGAGTGGCTGAGCAAGAATCCTCAAGTCTCCTGGGTGCGTTACCCAGGTCTTCCTGGCGATCCGTCCTACCCCAATGCCAAGAAGTTTTTGCACAATGGCTTTGGTGGCATGGTGGTCTTTGGAGTCAAGGGTGGCAAGGCTGCCGGGCAGAAGTTCATTGAGTCCCTCAAGCTGTTCAGCCATCTCGCCAATGTGGGTGATGCCAAGAGTCTCGCCATTCACCCCGCCACCACGACCCATAGCCAGCTCAATACGGAGCAGCTGATTGCGGCAGGAGTGGGGGAAGATTTGATCCGTCTTTCGGTAGGCATCGAACATATCGACGACATTATCGAAGATATTGCCCAGGCGCTTGCGGCGAAGTAAGGAATCGGGAATTGATGCTCGGGTCCAAGGGGCCCGGGCCGTCCTTTACAAATCCCACCACTTGAATCCATCGCGGCCTTGCACCACGCAAACCGCCGTGTGGACTGTGTACTGGGGAAAGTCGGCCAAAGTTTGCGCTTTATATCCCTCGACTTGTGCCACAGCATCGGCAGGTGGAGAATCAAAATCGGTTAGTTTGGCTTTATTTGATTTGGAAAGATACTTGAACTCCACAATCCACTTTTGGTTTTTGTAGATGCTATCGGGGCGCCCCAATAGCTCCCAATCGCTACGGCCACTAGGGTATTGCGCCTCGATGGCGAAGGAAAACTGCTGTGACAAATATCGGGAGCACAATTCGAAAAAGGTTAGACGAACGAAGTTCTCGTTCACCTTGTCAAACGCCTGCGCCACGATTTGACCTAGGTACACCTTGTGGTAGCATCCAAAAAGAGAGCTTAAATCCAAATCCTTGCGAAACGCACTAAAAGCGCCTCCATAACCATCGGCAACTTCAATTCGGGCAAGCGTGTTGTAGTAATCTGCAAGAATGCTTTGGATGGTCTGATTTGGTACACACAAGTGCGTCTCATCCTGTGCGCTCAGCATTCCCAGAAAAAATAGACTTGCAGGGTAATGATTGGTTTCAAAAAACCGCCGCATGTTGAACTTGTCTGTAAGCGAACGATTGTCGTAGGGTAGCCCTTCGCCTTGCAATAGTGTTTCCATCAGGTCTAGGGGGGAGCTTCCGCCGAAGCCCAAGCGCTCAATCCAACTTACATCGGTCTTGACATTGGAGTCGATCATGTCGCGGGGGTACTGACCTTTGTGGTTGGCAAAATACTTGAGGAAGTATGTCAGGATAGTTGCATTGTACAGCGAATCGGGGGCATCGGGCAAAAAGCGATACCCGTTGTAGTAATTCTTTACTACCAAAAGGGTTTCGGGTAGAATGTCCATGCTTAAATCATGGTCGCGAACAACTGTTTCCAGGTAGGTATGGACTTCGCTTTGGGTAAAGCCCTGCATGTTGTGCAAGGCTGGTTCCAAGGTCACAATCTCGGCAATGTTAAAACCGCTGGTCAGGTCGTCCATAGTAATGGGCAGGACTCCCGTAATAAATACTTTACCGATGGCCCGCGTTTCGCAACCAGCCTTGATGCCCTTAAAGAAGGTGCGAAAAAATGAATCGCCACTGGTGAGTTCACCGTAAAGGTCTTCGCGCTTGCTGGTGATCAGCTGGTTGACGAAGTTGTCGTATTCATCGATGATCAGGTAAATGGGTGGGAGTCCTTGAGCCGAGGCGAACTGCAAAATACTTTCGAGGGATTGGGCTGCTGGCTTGCTTGGGTCAAGCGTCAATCCGTCTTTGAAGTACGCGCGGTATCTAATTAGAAGAGACCCAAAAGCCCCCAGGCAATTATCGGTGAAGTTCCGTTCCAGAACATCCAAATCGAAGCTGACCTGCACGACAGAAAAGTTGAGACGCAACACCATGAAGGAATTACGAAGAGGTGTAGGGTTTTTGCCAATGGCGAGGTTACCGAAAAGACTCTCGAAACGGGCTTTGCGTCCAATGTCGTAGTAGCACTCGAGGGTACTGCACCACAAGGTCTTGCCGAAGCGCCTGGGCCGGAGGAACACCGGAACCTTGAAGATCTCTAGTTCTCGAATGAACGAGGTCTTGTCAACGACATAGTACCCCTCTTCGAGAATCTCTTCAAAGTTGGAAACCGCGTAAGGGAGCTTTTTGCGCGTTGGTGCTTGCATGGGGAGAATATAGGAAAGTTGGTTGGGGGCTGGGACAGGAGGCTGGGCCAGTCTGGCCTGTATGCACATGCGCCCCCATTCATCTTTTCGTTCCAAATCTATTCTGAAATAGTATTGCTAGCATGGAAATATAAATCACATGCATCCATCCATTCGCTCCAGCCATATTTTGCAAAGCGACGCTCCAGGCAGATATCCTTCACTTTTGGGATGGTGAATTCAATCTTGACGGTGGATTTTGGCTGGATGAGCCCTGAACAGAAGGTGCCACTCATTTCTCGCGATCCAATATATTCTTCTGGACTGTTCTCCGGGTAGCTAGGGTTTTTTTGAGCAACGATGATATAGCCACAAAGATTACCTTCCTTCGTGTCGACATTGGTGAAAGTGCTGGTTCCCTCGCCTCGGCCATTCATAATGCTGCTTTGCTCGATCACAGCTACGCGTTTCCACTCTTTGAATCCAAAGAATGAACCGATCACGATCAGGAGAATTACCATACCAAGAATAGGCTTCAATATGGGAGGGAAGGAGCTTGGCTTGGGTGGCGGTGGTGGAGGTGGGGGAGCCAAGGGGGATTCATCGGAAATATTCAGTGAATCGAATTTAGATGTAGGAGTTTTTGCGGGAACAATCGGCTCGAGTGCGGTGGGGTTCTCAAAAATACTTTCTAGGCTCTGATCTTCTTGTGCTGGGGTCAAATCTTCAATCGAAAGCAGAGTCATTTTTGACAAACTGATTTTTGCGCGGATCTGCTCTTCGGTGTGGCCTTTGATTTCCTTGGTTTGAATCTCTCCATTTGGCAATTTCACGCTAATGCGAAATATCAGTTCCTGACTCATTCTCGTAGCTCCTATTATTTTGTTTTGCTGTCCATTAATTTGCCACTGGCGTAAAATACCGCACTTTCACAACCTAGAAATCCCACGATTCCCTTACATCCTCAGCTTGAGGGATTTTCCCAAAAAACAGGGATTAATGCAACAAAAATCGTCCGAAATAGTTTGTTTTGCGGGTTTTAGCTATCTCAAATGCGACTACAAAGTGATCCCCACTCAATTCATGCCCGGCTATCTTGTCATGCCCGGCACGGCCGATGTGCTGCCAGTTACGGTTACTGGCAGCTATGCAAAGCTTGGCCACTTTTGGCTTCGCCAATTTCCACACAGTGGATATGTGCCTGTAACCGCTGAAGCGGAACAGGCATATCAAGTCG
>CAIRAY010000129.1 GCA_903876665.1 uncultured Fibrobacterota bacterium
AAGTTCAATCCACCCTTCCTCCCCACGGTTCGTTACCTTACCGCAGTTGGGTTTCATTTCGTTCGCTGTGGTCAGCTAACGGGAGGACTTGCACCTCCAAGACTGCGCCCGTGCCGGGCGCACATTTAAAAAGACCTCGGCACTTGCCGGGGTCTTTTTCTTTATCCTCTTTATCTAGATAGCCTGATTTCCTCGTTCACCCGTCCGGATGCGAATGCATTCCTTCAGGTCTTGAACAAAGATCTTGCCATCTCCGATTTTTCCATCCTTGCCATGCTTTGCGGTTTGGATGATCGTATCAATGATCAAATTTTCGAAGGGATCATTGCAGGCAATGGTAATCTGGATTTTTGGAATCAGATTCGGAATGACCTTGTTGCCACGCTGGACAGTAATCTCCTGTTGCCGTCCGTGGCCACTGACGCGGGTCACTGTGATTCGTTCAATTTCGGCATTGATGAGCGCCTCACGGACATCATCAAGCTTGTCTTCCTGAATAATCGCGGTAATAAGCTTCATGTTCATTCTCCCTTAGTTCAAGTTGTTGAGGCCGTAGCCACGTTCGCCGTGCTGGTCATGGTCCATGCCACTCTTTTCGCCTGCTTCGCTGATGCGCAGGCCAATGGTCTTCTGCACGATGAATCCAATGATCAGGGTCATGACAGCGGCAAACAGGATCGTAGCACCGACCGCCATCAGCTGGACCTTCATCTGGGAGAGCCAGTTCCAACCAGAAACCTTGCTACCCGCATCGACCCACCAGGATTCACGAATGAAGAATACCAAGGAGATTGCGCCAATGATTCCGCCTACCCCATGGATACCGAAGGCGTCCAGGGAATCGTCGTAACCGAGCTTGTTCTTCAGGTTGATCATGCTATAGCAACCAATGGAAGCCAGTGCGCCCAAGGCAATCGCGCCACCCACTCCAACCACGCCCGCTGCAGGAGTAATCGCAACCAGACCTGCCAAAATTCCCGAAGCCATACCGAGAGCAGAAGGCTTGCCGTGAATGATGGCCTCAATCAAAAGCCAGGTCAAAGCACCCATGGCAGCAGCAACCTGAGTAACCGTCAAAGCACGGGCCGTATCCAGGTTCGAGTTGATGGAAGACCCGGCGTTGAAACCGAACCAACCCACCCACAAAAGCCCAGCCCCGAGAAGCACCAAGACCATGTTGTTGGGCGAAGTAGAAAGCTTGGGAAAACCACGACGCACACCGATATACAGAGCCAAAACCAAACCCGAAATTCCCGAAGAAATGTGGACCACAGTTCCACCTGCAAAGTCAATCGCGCCCTTCGCACCCAGATTGAAGAAATATCCGTCGCCCGCCCATACCCAATGGCACAATGGCGCATAAACGAACAAAACCCAAAGAGTAATAAACGCGATCCAGCCCTTGAAGGAAATACGCTCTGCAATGGCGCCTGCAATCAGGGCCGGAGTGATGATGGCGAACTTGCCTTGGAACATGGCAAAAACATATTCCGGAATGCCTGCGGACATGATGGTTTCATCAATCCCCTTTAGGAAGAGGAGATTAGGATTCCATCCGATTAATCCACCGAGCGCGTTTGGGCCGAAGCTCAACGAATACCCGATCACGGACCAAAGCACTCCAACCACCGCCATGGCGACAAAGGACTGCATCATGGTTCCCAAGACATTCTTGGTGCGGACGAGTCCACCATAAAACAGGGCCAAGCCCGGAACCATCAGGAGAACCAAAGTCGTAGATGTAAGCATCCACGAGGTGATTCCCGAATCGTTCACGGGAGCGGCTGCGCCCTGTGCGAATACGGTGGTGGGGATTGCGAGGAATGCCGCTAGCGCAGCAAGTCCCCAGGGACGGATTCGGTTGGACATGGTGTAGCCTCCATTTTAGGGTTCTGCTACACCCTTCGCGAGATACATGCCAAGACCAGAATCAGCGAAATTAGCTCAATTTAAGGGATATTACATTCATTCGTCCCATATCCCCAAGATTTTAGTACAAATATGTAGACGAATTTGTAGTTTACGCGGAATAGCTACCACTTTTGGCGAAAGCGCCGGACCCAATCCAGTCGGTATGATGAAATTCTCCCCGGGGGCGGTCGGTCCGCTCATAGGTGTGAGCACCAAAAAAGTCGCGCTGAGCCTGGATCAAGCTTGCCCCGGACTGGGCGCTCCGGTATCCGTCAAAAAAGCTGAGCGCGGAACTCATGGCAGGAACCGGAACTCCGGCAAGAACCGCCGCGGAAACAGCCCGGCGCCACCCAGGTTGCAATTTGGCAATAAGGGCCGAAAACCATGGATCCACGAGGAGGCAGGAGATATCGGGATTGCGGTCAAAGGCATCGCGGATCTTACTCAGGAATGCGCTCCGGATAATGCACCCACCCCGCCACATGAGCGCCACTTTACCATAGTCAAGCAACCAGGAGCGCTCCACTGCCACCGCACGCATAAGCATAAAACCCTGAGCATAACTGATCAGTTTAGAAGCAAGCAAGGCATCGTGGACATCCCCAAGGAAATTGTCCCCTACGGTCACAGGAACCAGCTCGGCCGAGATCACCTTGGAAGCGGCGACCCGTTCGCTCTTCAGGGCCGAAAGGCCTCGCGCAAAGACTGCCTCAGTGATCAGGGTAAGGGGCACGCCTGCGTCCAAGGCATTGATCCCCGTCCATTTTCCGGTTCCTTTTTGACCTGCTGCATCCAAAATATGATCCACCAACAATGACCCATCTGCCTCTTTGCGCAAAAGAATTGCGGCGGTAATTTCGATCAGGTAGCTCGACAATTCACCCTGGTTCCATGTGGCAAATGTCTGGGCCATTTTTTGATCGTCAACGTTTCCAACTCCGCGCAAAAGAGTCCAGGCCTCGGCAATCAACTGCATGTCTCCATACTCAATGCCATTGTGGACCATTTTTACAAAATGACCAGAACCCCCGTCGCCCACCCAATCACAGCAAGGCTCGCCGGCATCGGTCTTGGCTGCAATGGCCTGAAAAATTGGGGCAACATGGTGCCACGCCTCTTTGGCGCCACCAGGCATAATGGATGGACCATTGCGGGCTCCCTCCTCACCACCGGAAACGCCGGAACCCACATAAAGAAGTCCCCTATCCGCAAGCTCCACTTGACGGCGGGCGGTGTCGGCATAATGGGAATTTCCGCCATCGATAAGAATGTCGCCGGCCTCCATGTGCGGGGCAATCTGATGAATCATCTCATCGACAACCGCACCAGCCTTTACCATGAACATGACGCGACGAGGACGCTTCAATAAAGAAAGCATCTGGTCAACGGAATAGGCTCCAATAATACTCTTCCCCTTGGCGGGGCCCTGCAAAAATTCATCCACTTTGGATGTTGTTCGGTTGTATGCAACGACAGTAATCCCATGATCGGCCATATTTAAAATGAGGTTTTGCCCCATTACAGCGAGACCCACAACAGCAATATCAGCTTGATTCATTTGGACTCCAAAGAAAGACCAGCAGCCGCATCGAGGAACCAGACGGAGTCTGGCCGGCGACGGCAAAGAATAGAAGCGGGAAGGTCTTCATCAATCCCCCCCTTTGGAAAAAACACACGCTTTATGATGTCATTTTTTCTTTTTCCTGTTGCCAAAAAAGCAATACGGGAAGAAGCCCCAATCACCTCGTAGGGCAAGCTGATTCGGGTGAGACCTTCGTGTTTAGCAAGGACAGACCAGGGATGGGGTTCCTCTACAATTCCGTAAGGGAAAAGGCTTGCTATGTGCCCATCCTCACCTACGCCCAATAATACCAGATCAAAGAAAGGAATACTGGTGAAGCGACGGCACAATGTGTCTTCAAGCTCTATGGCATAAAGGATTGCGGCGCGGTGCTCATTGTTCTCGGTTTTTACGCAATGGATTTGTTCCTCGGGGATGTTGCGGGGCTTGAGCAACGCCTCGGAGGCCATGCGAAAATTGGAACGGGAATCAAAGCGGGGCACGTACCGTTCGTCCGTCCACCAGAAATGAATTCGGTTCCAGGGAATGACATCGCCACCTGGACCGGCAAGGAACTGGAACAAAGCCTCGGGCGTACTGCCCCCGGGAATTGCCAGATGAAAGTAATCCTGATTCACCAGCGCAGCTTCAATCTGGACCTGGAACCAGGCGACAAAATCGCCCCAAAGGCTATTCAAGGATTGTTGCATGTGTACTTGAGGTTGCATTACCAAATCTCGATTTGAAGGCATCATAACTCGCAGGTTTCCCCATCGGTGGTCAAATTCTTGCAAGGATAGCGCCACTGCCGATGATCCCTTTGCATCAGGGAATCGGCCTCCAGCGGCCCCCAGCTCCCGGCTGGGTATCCAAACAATCTTGCCCCGGTGTCCTTGTAATTTAAAATTGGATCGATAAAATCCCAGCAGGTTTCCACCGCTTCGCCCAATGCATACAAAGTCGCATCGCCTTGCATCACATCCAGCAAAAGCCGCTCGTAGGATTCCGGAACATGGGTGTTGTCCAGGTTCGAATAATGGAAGTCCATGTTCACCGATTTGACCCGGAACCCTGCGCCAGGCTCCTTGAGGCCAACCTTCAGCAGAATCCCTTCATCGGGCTGAATGCGAATCACCAGCTGGTTTTGCCCGGCTTCAGCGCCACCGCGGATTCCAAAAGCGGGATGAGGAGTCTTTTTAAAATGAAGAACCACCTCGGTCACATGGGTTGGCAGGCGCTTGCCCGTGCGCAAATAGAAGGGAACATTGAACCAGCGGTAATGGTCGACAAATACTTTAAGGGCGGCGTAGGTTTCGGTGCGAGAACTGGGTGCGACACCCTTTTCATCCCGGTAGGCGGGAATCGTTTGACCCCGAACCCGCGAAGCGGTATATTGACCAAAGACCACATGGTCCGCAAATTCGTCTTCTTTGTAGTGGCGCAGGCTTTTAAAAACTTTCATGGTCTCATTGCGAACACAGGAGGCATCAAAGCTGAGCGGAGGATCCATGGCCACCATGGCAAGCACTTGTAACAAATGGTTCTGCACCATATCACGCACGATTCCCGACTTTTCAAAATAGCCCGCGCGGCTTTCTACGCCAAGGCTTTCCGCAGCGGTGATTTCTACATAGTCCACATAGCGATGATTCCAGAGGGAATCGAAAATTTCGTTGGCGAAGCGAAAAACCAATAGATTCTGAACGGTTTCTTTGCCCAAAAAGTGGTCGATGCGATAGACCTGATTTTCGGTCCACTCCGCCAGGAGGCTTTTATTCAAAGCCCGCGCACTGGCAAGGTCGTGGCCAAAGGGCTTTTCCACGACGATGCGCTTGAACCCGTCCGATTGCTGGTTTAGCCCCTGGGCGGCGAGCCATTGCGGAATGTGCTCGCTGAGCCCCGGCGGAACCGCCAAGTAAAATACCACATTATTGGGAATGGAAAATTCTTGACTGAGCGAGGCGATGCGGGCGGAAAGCTTGGCGTAGCCTTGGGCATCCGCAGTGTCCATGGGTTCGTAATGCAACTTGGCCAAAAATCCCGAATCGTGGCTGGCGTGAAAATGCCCAGCCTTGGCCTTCGCATATTTGGTCAGGGCGTTCGCCATTTCGTGTCGGAAGGATTCATCCGTGTGGGGAGTGCGGCCCACTCCAAGAATAGCGATGGGGGCTGGCAAAAGACCCTGGGTATGCAAAGAATGCAAGGCGGGAATCAGCTTTCGCTGAGCCAAGTCGCCCGAGGCGCCAAAGATCACCAAGATCTGGGGTTCCATTAATTTTCCTCATCCGAAACAGTAGCAACTGCGCTCATTGTACAATAATGGGAGCGTGATTTGCCACAATTTCCGACAGGATCTTGAAATTTGGGGATGAAATTTTCGGGCCCACCGTCGCTTGCCCTTGGAACTCTAGCCCCAAACCCTCCAGCATATCACCCTTGAAGGGGACTCCATTATCTACCACGCCATCCACCATTTTCCCAATTGCTTAAAAAGGTCGGATCCGTACGCAGTTTGGAAAATATTTCAACAACAGTTCCTATTGAAAGCCCCCACCCTGGATTTTGTGTTTTGCGGGACGTACCTAGCGCATGATTTGTGCTACACTCTTCCAATCTTTTGTTCGGACATCCAGAATCCACAAACCTTTTGGAAGCGCTCCAATGGAGCGAATGACTTGGTTTGAACCACGCTCCAAAGTTGCACTCCACTTTGCAATGACACGCCCGTCAACACCCATCAAACGGAAAGTAGCTGGCGCAACAGAAGGCGATTGCACGGAAGCCACCAGGGTGGACCGGCTGATTACTGCTGACAAGGAATATCCGAATTTAGTCATTCCAGACTTCACCACGCCAGGACTTTCGGTTTTTATGGTCGAGGTGTCCGCTAGGATTTGCAGAGCTCCCAGCAAGGTTGCCGAGCCATCCAAGCAAATCTCCGACTTGTAATAATCGTCATAATTTTCTGCGTAGGCATTAAGGACACCCGGCAGCATACCTCCTTGCAGAGCACCAACGGGAACCCGATAAGAATAAGTCACACCTGCTTGGGATAAGCCTTCGGGGTTCGCCTGGCGATGGTGGGGATGATTGAAATTCTTATCACCTACGCCATAGACCATGGAAATATCCCAGGGATTCTGGCCCAACAAGTAATCCATCTGCCGGACACCCAGCTCTTCAACCTCGGATGATTTCCAGTCTACGGATCCGGCAGGCAAGGAGCGCGTCACCTCGGCATAGGCCAAGGCATCAAATATATTGCCAACCTGAAACCGGTTCCACACCCAGTCACTTTGCGTTCTCATATCAAACCAGGAAGATCCAAATTTAACCCCCGTAGGCATCCACCCCATATCGGAGACAGGCAAAGCGATCGCTTCGGTTCCAACAGAATTATACCCTAAGGAAATAGAAAGGTTGTATGCAACGTTTTGAACCAAGCGATCGCGTTGGGTGGTGATTCCATACAAAGTGGCCATTTCATTTGTTTGCAAGATCAGCTTGTAAAAGGCAAGCAGGGTCAAAGACTCCGTTCTCGCCCAGTTGGTATTTGCCATTTCATGGGTAAAGGAGGGATTGGTGTGAGCCAGCCACCCACCGGGAAACCCCGCCTTGGGAAATGAAGCCATTGCCTTGTTGCCAATGGTCGCGTCGAAAGCCAAGTCCTGCAAATAGGTGTTTTCACCAGTAGCCCAAAGTAGGGCAACAGCGGCCAGTGCCATGTCGTCATAGTATGCTGATTCTCCGTTGTAAGCCGGGGACGAGCCCGAATTCATTTGCACTTTTCCATACGCATATAACGCTTTGGACACCAACAGGGCCTTAGCCGAGTATGTGGGATTGCGATCGGCATATTTCTTCGCCACAAAGGCCAAGCCAGCGGCAAAGCGGCCCGCAGTGGTGGACCACAGATCGTTGCTCAGGGCACGGGGCGCACCACCTCGGCTCACATCGAGTCCCTGCTGGACTAGTGGCGGAACCCAGGAGGAATGGTCCTTGCCAAAATCACCCACCGATAATTTCATATCCGCAACGACCCCCGAGGCAATGTCATAGGACCCGATCACATAGTCAGCTCCATATTTCGCCTCGGACAAAATATCCGGAATGCCATCCCGGGCCTGGGCGCTTGAAAGCCCCGTATTATACTGGTCCTTATCCTTTTCGGGGTATACTGCTGCAAGCATCCCGACCATTGCCAAGGCATAACTTTGGGTGATGGATTCCTTTAAATAATCTCCGCAGTCATACCAGCCACCCGGAATTGCATCTAAAGTGTGCTGGCTTCGTTGCAGCCCAAAAAAGCGCACCACCGCATTGCGCACCATGGAATAGGTCTGGTCACTGATGACGAAGTCGGCGGAAAGCGATGACCCCACGCGAACCTGCAAAGCCTCGTTGACCGGCAAGCCAGCGGGAAGCAGGCCTTGCTTGAGATCGCCACTTGGACCTGTGCCAGCCATGGTGTAACGAACATCCCCACCCGGTACGGTAATGGCATTGTTGGAAGCGCGAATAGAAAGGGAGGATTGGGTCGCGAGCCCCTTGGAAGTAAAGGTACCCGTTCCCACGAGAGCCTTGTCCGCCTGACGAATCACATCAAAAGAAGTCGCTTCGCCCACAAAGTAGATCAGCTTCTTCGCATCCATTTCACGATAGCCCGCCTGATTCACGCGGATGGGGCTGATCTGAATATTCAAGCTATCACCCTTGAGCTGATCCAAGGATTCGCCCTGGGGATTGGCTACCAGCGCATAAGGCGCACTCAGAGGAACAGTCACGGAGGTCAAAGCCATGGCAGCAGAAGCAAAGCCAAACACTAAAATCGAAAGCATATTTTTCATCATCATTTCCCAAATAAATCTAGGGGAATAGTAATAAAATTGAAGCTACGTCGACCAATGATTTGTCTCGGTATTAGCCAGCTTCTTTTAGATAACCCGAAGCATATTTATGTAAAAGACTTCCAATTAGAGTTTGGTATGGAAGCCCTTCACGTGCTGCCTTCATTTTGATTGAAGACAAATCATTTTCCGTGATTCGAATATTAATGTTTTTATTCTTTTTGATCGTAGCTTTTGCAGCTTCTATCAAGCTTTTTGACGGAGCTCGGGTCTTTATTGTTCCCTTCTCATAAGCATTTTGAATTTCAATTTCTTCTTCATCCAGCTTTATTGCTTTTTTAGATTTCTTGTTCATATCATTCTCCAATAAATCTTTTCATCGCTTTTCGACTTGGAATTATTGTTTTTAGGAAATAATCTTCGCCATCCATTACATACGGCACAAGGTATGTATACCCACTAATTGACACGACCATTACTCTTTGATTCGGATATTTCTTATGATTTGGGTGAGCCTCATCACTTAGAATTTGTCCGTCAGCAACGGCCTGAACCACTTCATCAAAAGTGATTCCTCTGGTATCAAATAGGATTTCATTCTTTTCAAAATTCCATTTGAACATGGAATAAATGTATCACATTAAGTATACAATGTCAATATTGCATGCGTTTCTGATTCTTTCGGTAACATGAACAAAAAAAGAACCCATCCGAAGGCGAGGGTTCTTTTTTCAAAAAGTTTGCGTGGTTTGTTATGGGAGTTGGGATGTCCCCATCAAATACTTATCCACCTCACGAGCCGCTTCCCGGCCTTCGTTGATCGCCCAGACCACCAAGGACTGTCCACGACGCATGTCACCAGCGGTGTAGACACCCTTGATGTTGGTTGCGTAGTTTCCGTACTCGGCCTTCACATTGGCCCGCTCGTCATGCTGGACGCCGAGCTGGGTGGTGAGTTGATTCTCGGGTCCCAGGAAGCCCATGGCCAAGAACACCAGCTGTGCAGGCACAACCTTGTTCGAACCAGCAATTTCTTTGGGAGACATGCGACCTTGTTCGTCTTTGACCCATTCGATCTGCACGGTTTCGACAGCGGTCAAATTACCTGCGGAGTCACCAATGAAACGCTTAGTGGAAACTAGGTACTGACGGGGATCGGCGCCGAAGATATCCTTGGCTTCTTCTTGGCCGTAGTCGAGCCAATAGGTTTTGGGCCATTCGGGCCAAGGGTTGTTGGCTGCACGAGTTTCTGGGGCCCGGGGCATGATCTCGAGCTGGGTCACGGAATTGCATCCATGGCGCAAGGAGGTTGCCACACAGTCGGTGCCTGTATCGCCACCACCGATGATCACCACATCCTTGCCCGAAGCACTGATGAAGTTCAAATCCTTATGGGCGGAATCCAGGAAGCTCTTGGTATTGGCCTTGAGGAAATCCATGGCAAAGTGGATGCCCTTGAAATTGCGACCTTCGGCAGGAAGATCGCGGGGACGGGTGGAGCCGCCCGCCAGAACAACCGCATCAAAATCCGCGGTGAGTTTAGCTGCAGGAAAATCCTTACCCACTTCGCAATTGAGTTTGAATTCAATTCCGGACTCGATCATCAGATCGACGCGGCGTTGCACCACATCTTTCTTGTCGAGCTTCATATTGGGGATACCGTACATCAATAGTCCACCCGCACGGTCCGCACGCTCAAATACGGTCACGGTGTGACCGGCTTTGTTCAGCTGGGCCGCGGCAGCAAGGCCCGCAGGCCCTGAACCGACTACGGCAACCTTTTTTCCCGTGCGAACGGATGGGATCTCGGGACGGACCCAGCCTTCGGACCAGGCATGATCGATGATCGCCCGCTCGTTGTTCTTGATGGCCACGGGGGGCTCATGGATGCCAAGCACGCAGCTGCCTTCACAGGGAGCGGGGCAAACGCGTCCGGTAAACTCCGGGAAGTTATTGGTCTTGTGCAGACGGTCAATGGCCTCGCGCCAGAGTCCCTTGTACACCAGATCGTTCCACTCGGGAATCAGGTTATTGATAGGGCAACCCGCAGCTGCACCATTCAACATCATGCCCGTGTGGCAGAAAGGAACTCCGCAATCCATGCAACGGGCACCCTGAAGCTTCAGTTTGGCCTCGTCATGCTGCAAATGGAATTCGTTGTAATCCTTCACGCGCTCGTGCACGGGACGATCCGGCGGGAGCTCGCGCTTGTAATCCATAAATCCGGTTGGCTTTCCCATTGTCGATACTCCTAGTTTACTTCAGGCTCAGCTGGAATGCAGCCAAGGCAGTTTCATCTTCGCCCTGGGCCTTGCCTTCCGCACGGACCTTGTCGAAGCATTCAAGAATTTTTTTGTACTCAGTTGGCATCACCTTCACAAAGCACTGTTGAGCATTGTTCCAGTCTGCGAGAACTTTGCCTGCAACCTTGGAGCCTGTCAGGCCCTGGTGCTTTTCGACCATGGACTTGATGTAGGCCATGTCGGCATCCGTGCAGGACTCGAGCCCGACCATGCCCTTGTTGCAAAGCTTGTCGAACTTGCCTTCCACATCGTAAATGTAGGCGATTCCGCCCGACATGCCGGCTGCAAAGTTGCGCCCCGTACGACCGAGAATGACGACGCGACCACCGGTCATGTATTCGCAACCATGGTCGCCCACGCCTTCTACCACGGCTTCCACACCGGAATTGCGGACGCAGAAGCGCTCGCCGGCAAGGCCGTTCACAAAAGCCTGGCCACCCGTTGCGCCAAAGAAGGCTACGTTGCCAATGATCATGTTGTCTTCGGCCACGAAGGTCGATTCTTTAGGAGGGAACACCGCAACCTTGGCACCGGAGAGCCCCTTGCCGAAGTAGTCGTTGGCATCACCTTCAAGAACCAGTGTCATGCCCTTGGGAGCGAAGCCGCCAAAGGTCTGCCCGGCAGAACCCTTGAAGCGCAATTGAATGGTGTCTTCCGGAAGGCCGAGTGCGCCATACTTGCGCGAGATGCGGGAACCGGTCATGGTCCCAATGGCACGGTCGCGGTTGCAGACATCCACATTGGCCGAAACCTTCTCGCCCTTTTCGAGCGCGGGTTTGCAAAGGTCAAGCAGCACCCGGCTATCGAGAGTCTTCTCGAGGCCATGTTCCTGTGCCTTGGTGCAGAAGCGACCCACTTCAGGTCCCATTTGAGGCTGGGCCAGAATTGCGGACAAATCAAGTCCCTTGGCCTTCCAATGATTCTGCACATCGCGGGATTCGAGGCATTCGGTATGTCCGACCATCTCTTCGATGGTCCGGAAACCCAGGTCTGCCATGATCTCACGCATTTCTGCCGCAATGAACTGGAAGAAATTCACCAGAGCTTCGACGGTGCCGCTGAACTTGGCACGCAAACGAGGATCCTGAGTGGCCACACCCACAGGGCAGGTGTTGAGATGGCAAACGCGCATCATCACGCAACCCATCACCACCAGAGGAGCGGTGGCAAAACCAAATTCTTCCGCACCGAGAAGCGCTGCGATGGCCACGTCACGGCCCGTCTTCATCTGGCCATCGGCTTCCACCACAATGCGGCTACGCAGATTGTTCAGAACGAGTGTCTGATGGGTTTCGGCCAGACCCAGTTCCCAGGGGAGACCGGCATGCTTGATGGAAGATTGGGGAGAAGCTCCGGTTCCACCATCGAAACCAGAAATCAGCACCACATCGGCGTGACCCTTGGCAACGCCGGCGGCAACGGTTCCCACGCCCACTTCGGACACCAGCTTGACGCTGATGCGGGCTTGGTCATTTGAATTCTTGAGGTCAAAGATCAATTGAGCCAGATCTTCGATGGAATAGATATCATGATGCGGAGGAGGTGAAATCAGCTGCACGCCTGGGGTGGTGCCGCGCACCTTGCCCACCCAAGGATAGACCTTGGAACCAGGCAACTGGCCACCTTCACCGGGCTTGGCGCCCTGGGCCATCTTGATTTGGATTTCCTTGGCATTGACCAGGTAATGACTGCTCACGCCAAAACGGCCCGAAGCCACCTGCTTGATGGCAGAGGACTTGGAATCGCCGTTGGCCATAGGGATAAAGCGTGCGGGATCTTCGCCACCCTCACCGGAATTGGACTTGCCACCGAGGCGGTTCATAGCGATGGCCATGGTCTCATGGGCTTCAGAAGAGATGGAACCGTAGGACATGGCACCGGTTTTGAAGCGCTTCACGATGGATTCGATGGATTCCACTTGATCGAGAGGAATCGAGGCGCGAACCTTCTTAAATTGGAACAAACCACGGATGGTAGCCAGCTTCTTGGACTGATCGTTGATCGTGGTCGCATATTGCTTAAAGGCCGCGTAGTCGCCGAGACGGGTGGACTTCTGCAACAGGTGAATCGAGAGCGGGTTGAACAAATGATGTTCGCCAGCCTTGCGATACTGGTAAAATCCACCATCGGTCAGGGATTGGTCGGCCAAAAAGCGCTCGTCAAATGCGCGTTCATGTCGCAACTCCACTTCTTGGGATATGACATCGAGGCCAACGCCTTGGATGCGACTGACCGTGCGTTCGAAATACTTGTCCACTACTTCGGTCTTGAGGCCGAGGGCTTCGAAGATCTGGGCACCGCGATAGCTTTGAACGGTGGAAATTCCCATTTTGGAAAGGGTCTTGATGACGCCACCCACGGAAGCGTAAAGGTAGTTGTAGATAGCCTTTTCCTGGTCTACCCCTTCAATCAATTTGCGCTCGATCATATCGCTAATCGCGTCAATGGCGAGATAGGGATTGATAACCGTTGCACCAAAGCCGATCAGCAGGGCAAAGTGATGGGTATTGCGCGCATCACCCGATTCCACCACGATGGACGCTTGTGTGCGAAGCTCTTCACGAACCAGGTAATGATGGAGTCCGGAAACCGCCAGCAAACTTGGAATCGGAGCCATCTGGGAATTAATACTGCGGTCCGAAAGGATGATGACGTTCACACCCTTGCGGATCTGGGCTGCAACAGCCTCGAACATGGTCTGCAAAGAGGCTTCCAGGCCCTTGCCATCGTCCTTGACCCGATAGAGCATGGGGATGGTAACGGATTTGAATCCACGGAAATTCAGGTTGCGCAGGCGGTCCATTTCGGAATTCGAAATGATAGGGCTTTCGAGAGAAATCTGATGCGCACTTTCTGGACCCGGATTAAGAATATCACCCATGCGACCCAGAGAGGTCTTGGAGCTAGTCACAATTTTTTCGCGGATGGCATCAATGGGAGGATTGGTGACCTGAGCGAACAATTGGCGGAAATAATTGTACAGCAGCTTTGGCTTGTCGGAGAGGACGGCCAGCGGGGTATCGTCGCCCATGGAGCCAATGGCTTCTTGACCCGTGGTGGTCATGGGGGCCATGATTTTGCGCAATTCATCGGTGGTATAGCCGAAGGCCTGCATGCGTTGGCGAAGATGGACAGCGTCCTCCTTCCCAAGGGATTCCCCTTCCGGCAAATCACTGAAACGAATTTGATTGTTCTCTACCCAGTCCTTGTAGGGCTTGGCTGAGGCCAGGTCTGCTTTGATTTCGTCATCACCAATGATGCGACCCTTGGCGGTGTCGATCAGGAAAATACGCCCGGGCTCCAAGCGGCCCTTCTTGACGATGTTGTCTGGTGCGATGTCGAGCACGCCCACTTCGGAGGCGAACACCACCATGTCGTCTTTGGTCACGTAGTAGCGACTGGGACGAAGGCCGTTACGGTCAAGCACGGCAGCAACGACGGTGCCGTCGGTTGTCGCGATGGAGGCAGGGCCATCCCAAGGTTCCATCAGGGACGCGTGGAATTGGTAGAAGGCTTTGCGGCTGGCATCCATCTGTTCGTGGTTCTGCCAAGCCTCGGGAATCATCATGAGAATGGCATGGGGCAAGGACCAGCCGTTCATGCACAAGAATTCGAGCGCATTGTCAAACATGGAAGAATCGGAACCCGTCTCGTCAATAATCGGGTAGGTGCGCTTGAGATCGGCCCCAAAGAGTTTGGATTCAAGCACGGATTGGCGGGCACGCATCCAGTTCACATTGCCACGGACCGTATTGATTTCGCCGTTATGAATGATGAAGCGCTTAGGTTGGGCGCGGTTCCAGCTGGGGAAGGTGTTGGTGGAAAAACGGGAATGCACCAGGGCAATCGCGGATTCCATATCGACATCGGACAAATCAGGGTAGAATTCACTCACTTGAGCCACCGTGAGCATCCCCTTGTAAACCAAGGTGCGGCAGCTGAAAGAAGGTGCGTAGGCAAAATCCTTACCGTTGATCGACGAAGCCCCAATGGTATTTTCAGAGCGCTTGCGCACTACAAAAAGTTTGCGCTCAAGGGCGGCGGCATCGGAAGGAAGCTTGGCGCCCTTGCCCACGAAAACCTGCCAAATGGAAGGTTCAGCCGCAAGAGCCGTAGCGCCCAAGGTCTTGTTGACCGTAGGAACCCGACGCCAGCCGAGCAGGGTCAATCCCTCTTCGGCAATGATTCCATCAATGATCTTCTGTGCGGATTTCGCATCGGCATCCGCAGGTGGCAGGTACCACATGCCCACGCCATACTCACCCACGCCAGGGATCTGGAAGCCGGCGGCCTTCGCCACCTTGTCCATGAATTTGTGCGGAATCTGAATGAGGATTCCGGCGCCGTCACCGGAATTCACTTCGGCACCTGTTGCGCCACGGTGATCCAGGTTGTGAAGGACCTGCAGGGCCTGGGAGACGATGTTATGCTTCTGCACGCCCTTTACGCTAACGACGAAACCAACGCCGCAGGCGTCGTGTTCAAACTCGGGGCGATAGAGACCATTGGTAAATTGCTGTTGGGGATTCATTTTCCCTTTCCTTTGGAAGACCGCACAATGCCAGAATATATGGGACGCCAAATATAGGATGATCATTTACAATTTAAAGACAGAAATGTGAATTCTACATTTTTGAATAATTAATTCCAGATGAAAGGCAATATTTCTAGGTTGGATGGCATGAATATCATCCTTTTAGGCTCAAGCGGACTGATCGGTGAGCAGATTTTGAACCAGCTGGACCGGGACCCTCAGGTCGATGCGCTATTTTGCCCGGCACGTCGCCCCCAGGCGGCCTCCCCCAAGGTCCACTTTTTACCCATGGATCCCAATAGTCTGCCAAACCCAGGAGATGGGAATTCCTGGGCGGTGCTTTGCGCCTTGGGGACCACCATCAAAGCTGCGGGAAGCCGGGAAGCCTTTGAATCCGTGGATTATGGCTTGGTATTGGCTTTTGCCAGGATGGCCAAAGAAAAGGGCATTCTTCGCTTTGGCGTGGTGAGCGCCCTGGGTGCCGATCCTGGCTCCAGTGTTTTTTACAACCAGGTTAAGGGAAAAATGGAACGGGACCTGCGGGCCCTTGGATTCCCCTACCTCACCATCGTCCAACCCTCCCTGCTTCTCGGAAAGCGCCGGGAATTCCGCTTGGGCGAAAAGCTTGCACAAACATTGACCGCCCCGGTGTTGCGCTTGATTCCGAAAAAGTACCGCCCGATTCAAGCCAGCCGGGTTGCGCATGCGCTCGCTGAAGATTTGAAGCGGACGGAGCCCGGGATCCAGATTATTGCGAATGAAGTGCTGTGGGGCTAATCCAGAAGGCACCGCACTGAATAACCATACATCTTGCTCGAACTGCCCGTCATTAAAGTATTGTCAGACCAGATTAGACTACGCTTGGACACATTTGAAGCATCGTTCTCCGTCGCCGCCCAGAAGCTCGCCCGTTCCTCACGATAGTTGAATCCGCCATTCGATTCGCGATCACCAGCGGGCAAGCCAGTGAAACCGGAAGAATTGGTGCCCGTGAATTCTACCCATTCTGTGATCGTCTTCATCTGCATTCCAGCTGTGGAGGGGCCAAGATAGGTGTTGAGGGCATCCCATTCTGCAGGCTTGGGGATATGCCAGCCGGAAGGACAAATACCCTGATGGTTGCCAGTGCTGATGGTACCGCCACAGGCAGGGGTCATTAGGGCATTGCAGGCGTTTGGAAGCGCCATGGCTTCAGCCCACTGGTACAGGCCACCCTCCACGGTGCATTTAACAGGAGCATCTCCGTAGCAGTATTTCTCGATGAGAGTATTGTTCAGCTGGTTGGCGGCGAATGCAGTGCCATTGAGCTGTGTACCAATATTCAAGTTCTCCGCCATCCACACTTGCGAATCGATTTTCACCGTCTTATAGGATTGCCCGCCGTAAACCAAGTTAATCACAAAATTGCCGCTCGTTACAAGGCTGTTCGTGTAGCCCGAAGCCACGACAATTGCCTTGACGGTTTGCGAACCGCTTACGGTAATTGCGGTGGTATACAATGTGGATGCAGTGGTTGGTGTAGCTCCATCGGTGGTGTAGTAGATGCTCGCGCCCGAGGTTGTGCTGGTAAGCGTTACCGTTTGGGTGCTGGTGTATGTTCCAGCGGCTACGGAAAAACTTGGGGATGATGCGATTGGATTTTGGATGCAACGCACCGAGAAGCCGTATGTCAGGATGCCGTCGTTGTGGTTCACATACTCATTATTATAGGTCAAGCTCCGATACTTGGCACCACCACTATTGGGCGTGTCAGTCCACCAGTAGCCGGTGTTACCGATATTAGCCGAACTGAGATTGTAGTAGCCCCCGGGCAAGGCGGAAAATCCGAAATTATCAGTGCCCGCGATATACCCGGAGCCTGTATTCCAGCCAGTGAGCGTCTTTAGCTTGGTTCCTGCAGTGGCAGTTCCACCAACCCTCGTTTCCAGAGCTGTCCATTCAGCATCGGAGGGCAAATGCCAACCTATGGGGCAAGTCGTCGTTGCCACCGCGGTAGTCCACTCATAAAAACGCCCATAGGTATCGCAATATGTGGAAGTTGCCGAGAGGCCACTCAGGCCTGTAGCATCCGTATTCGACTTGCACCAGCTTCCAGATGCGGTAGGAAAGTTCAAATTCTGGGCCATCCAAACCTGCGACCCGATTTTCACCGTACTGTAAGTCTGGGTTCCGCTACGCGAATCCACCAAGTTGATCACATAGGCCGAACTAGTTTCAAGGCTTTTGGTGTAGCCCGAGGCCAAGGCAATTGCCTTGATGGTTTGGGAGCCACCTACGGTAATGGGGCCAGAATACAATGTGGATGAATTGGTTGGGGTGCTTCCATCGGTGGTGTAGTAGATACTGGCCCCCGAGGTTGCGCTGGTGAGGGTCACCAGTTGTGGAGCTGTGAAAGTGCCTCCAGCTGGGGAAAAGGCAGGGGATGCAGCATACGGATCCATGATGCAGCGCACCGAGAAGCCATTCAACTTGTAGTCATTACGATCCGCAAGGTAGGTCCAATCAATGGTCAGGGCGCGGTCACCCGCAAGGGAATCACGATTCTCCGAGGCCGACCAATAGTAAACCATCTTCGTTGCGTCCACAATACTCGAATTCGTGTGGCGAAAGCCCGCAGGCAAACCCGTCCAGCCGGAAGAATTGTCCCCGCCGCCCAAATTATAATCGTCAAAAATCCAGTTGGTACTTGTTTTCATTCTGGTGCCTACAGGCTCGCCAATAAATGTATTGAGGGTATTCCATTCGGCAGGCTTGGGAATATGCCAGCCTGTTGGGCAAATACCCTGGTGGTTTCCTGTGCTGATGGAACTTGCACAGGCCTTGACGTTGCATGTGCTGGGCAAAAGCATGGCTTCAGCCCACTGGTATAAGCCACCAGATGCAGTGCAATAACTTTCGGTGTTTGAATAACAATACTTTTCAACCACACTCCCTTGTGATTGATCATTTGCGCTTAACATATTTGTACCGAAGTTCAAATTGTTCTTCATCCAGACCTGCGAGCCAATGGTTACGGTCTGGTAGCTTTCTCCGGAAGTGCAGTTCAAGGTATTTACACCAGCATTGTATGTGCAATCATGGGCAGGAAAAATGGTCAGATTTGTCCCAACATAGGTCAGGGTGTAGTTATTGGACAATGCCAAAGTTCCCTGTTCGATCGCGTGGAGTCCTTCCGTTTCACCCGTTAAGTTCGAGAGGGCACCGGTGAAGGTATCGCCGTTCTGCAAGGCCCCCGTGGTCACAGAGAAGGTCAATAATGGATCAGGGTTACCAAAGAATTTACCCTGGGCATCGGCAGCTATCGTAATGGGTCGGGGTGCAACGGTAAGGGTTCCATTCGCGTAGGTGACTGCATAGTTTGAGGCATTTGGACCCACTGCTGCACTAGGAACAATGCTGTATGGGCCAGCGTCGGCGGTGCCAGTTGCACCAGCACTTGCGAGGGTTACTCCGGTAATATCGTCGCCGGCTATCAACCCTCCGCTGGGGATGGTGTAACCTGTCGAACCCAAGGAGGGTATCACATTGCCATAAATTTTAGACTGCGCGCTTGCCGTAATGGTGACGGCCTTCGCGGTAATGTCCGCAGTCAGTCCGCTGATTGGGGAGAGACTGTAGTTTGTTTTCGCGGTTCCGTTCAATGTAGAGCCAGTCACGGTCACTGCTTTGGCTGTACCGACATTGGAGGTCGCAAAAGTCCCTGAACCAAGGAACAGAGTCACATCGTCAGAACCCAAAACACCTGAAAGGGTCCCACCAGTAATGGTGGCTGTGGTGGTACCGTCGTAGACCTTGGGTGAGGCGGTAACGCCGATCACGCCAAGGGACTTCGCGGTGATGATCCCGCTCAGTCCACTGAATGTGGTCAACGTGTAGTTGCTAGACTGCGCGCCGAAAAGCGACGCACTCGTCACGGTCACCGTTTTACCCGTTCCGACATTTGCATCCATGAATATTCCAGCACTCAAGGATACATCATCCAAATTTATTTTTCCATCCAGGGACGGGCCAGTTATCCCTGCGGTTGTTGTTCCATCATAAACCTTGGTCGTAACTGTTGCGCTAACCAGGGTCAGCGTTTTCTTTCCAACGGTCATCGTTCTTGTCACATTGGATGCAGCGCTGTACGCAGAATTACCCGCTTGGCTGGCCGTGATTACGCAGGAACCGGCACCCACCAGGGTCACGGTGCTTCCAGTTACGCTACAGACGGTCGCCGAAGTGGTGGAAAAAGTCACCACCAGCCCAGAAGATGCGGTCGCGTCCAGAGTAAAATCAGCATCACCATAGGTTCCGGCGGAAAGGGCGGCAAAGGTGATTGCCTGCGATTGTATTACCACCGCCGAGGAGGAGGATGGAGCAACAGACGATGACGAGATATCAACGCTCGATGACGATGGAGCTACCGACGAAGAGTTCGGAGAAACACTCGACGACGAGGGCGCAACGGACGATGACGAAACATCAACGCTCGATGACGATGAAGACACATCGGAAGATGACGATCCGACAACCGATGACGATACAGAAACGCTGGAAGATGACCCAGCCGCTATGGCATAAAGGGTATCCTTACCCAGATTGGTGGCATAGTCGCTGATAGCCACTGTTTTTGATGCGTAACCTTGCTTGGAAAACTTCACGGAGTCAATTACAGCCTGGGTCGCCAGACGCAGAACTGTTGTGACTGCATTGAGCTTGCTTCCCGATGTGTTGGATGTATTGGTTGCGGCAAGTTTGAGGACGCCCTTTTGATTCCCTAGTTGATACTGGACCAGGTAGATTCCTGGATTGACCGAGGCATTGCCAAGCGGGCTGTATTGATGATCGCCGGCAGAAAGATGCTGGCTGGGCATGGAATTGATTTGGTTACCACGGATATCGGTGGTTCGCATGGAACCTTGTATGCTAGCCGGCAAATGGAACTGCAAAACGCCGTTTTTTAGGGCCACCTGGATCCCAGCTTTACCCTGCTTGCCGATGGTGGCGCTAACAGGCAGAAGCGTAAAGCTCCCATCGGATCCGGTGCTGACCGTGCTTCCCTCAGAAAGCAGCTGAACCTTCACGCGAGAGATGGGGTTGCCCACCTTGTCAAGAATAACCCCAGTGACCGCTAAAGCCGAACCGGCCAGAATCAATATTCCGAGAGCAAGTTGAAGTTTTTTCCGAAGCATGTGGACTCCTAATTCAATTCATTCCAATCCAGTTATTGCACATCCGAAAGGCATCGGACAGAAAAACCGTAGGTCTTAAAATCATTACCGCTAATCAGTTTCGCTTTGCCTGCTTCCAGGGAACGGTAGTTGGCATTCAGGAAATCGCCCTCCGTGGCCACCCAGAAGTGCGCAGAGGCTCCAGGGCTGTCGAATCCGACGTCATTAAACAACAAGCCCGCAGGACGGGTCGAGAATCCGGAAGAATTCCCGTCGTTGCTACCCGTAGCATTCCAGCCTGGATATGCGGGAACATAGAGCTTCATTTTTGCACCAGCGGAATCTGCCGAGCCTAAATAATTCGCCAAGGAATCCCAATCTGCAGCACTGGGGATGCGCCAGCCCGCTGGACAAATTCCCTGATGGGGAGGATTGATGGAATCGTTGCAAGAGCTTGAATTGCAGCTACCGGAAAGGGCCATGGCCTCGGCCCACTGGTATAGACCCCCATCGGTTTCGCAGTTTTGAATATTGTCACCGCTACAGTATTTCTCAACTTTGGCGTCATTGGATTGACTGGCAACGCTGTCCAAACCCATGGCCTGGGTGCCGAAATTCAAATTCTCCGCCATCCAAGTTTGACCATGGATAACAATGGTCTTATATGACTTGGAGACACCACCGCGGGTGTCCACTAATGTTCCATAGGAAAGCCCAAGCTCCGAGGACGAAGAGGACGCCACCGAAGACGTTCCACTGGACGATGCGACACCTGAGGAACTCGACAACGAGACCAGGGACGAAGATTCGCCATCCGCCCAAGACACATTCTGCAATTTATCCGGATCCACTGCAGTGAAGGTGGTGCAGGAGGAGAGGAGAAGGGGCAAGACGCAGAAGGCTAGGCTAATTGAAAATTTTAGAGTTCTATAGTGGAAAATTGCGACAAGGGGCGCATTTAGCAAAAAGGAAGGCTTGGTATAACTTTCCACTTTAGAACTTTCCACTTTAAAAATTGTATTCATCACGTACATCATTTCCCCTCCGGCCAGAACCACAGTATTGCACCAATTACAAGCGTCCCGATGGATGCCCCGTAGCTGATGTTGCGCATTGAAGTGGCGGTTTGGATGTCATCGTAGGCAGCCTTGGAATCCGCTTTCAGATACGCGTCCATCGCAGTATCGTAATCCTTTTGGGATGCTTGGCCCACGCGATTGAAATAGACACCACCACCTGCGCCTAAAAGAGAAGAACCCCAAAGGCCCAGGGCAATTTTACGCTTGAGACTCAGAGATGATTGGTTTATCGGGGCAACGGGTTGCACAAGGGCAGGAGCGGGAACAGGCGCAACAACGGCTGGAAGCGGAGCGACCGGTGACAAAGGTTGAGCGACCGGTTCTGAAATGCCTTTCACCTCTAGGACAAGCTTGTGGGCTGCGCCACGGCAGAGGGATTCATAGACATCCTCGAGTTCCCCCGATTCAGTCTGCTCCGCCGAATAGACAACTTGTCCAGTTGCCACATC
Source organism: uncultured Fibrobacterota bacterium (assembly GCA_903876665.1). Lineage (GTDB taxonomy): Bacteria > Fibrobacterota > Fibrobacteria > Fibrobacterales > Fibrobacteraceae > CAIRAY01. Next base: position 21,838 of record CAIRAY010000129.1, read on the forward strand.
GATGTAGTCGACCCGGAACGCGTACTTGCGCCCGAAACGCACCAGGTTGCCCGAAATAATGTTGTCCACACCCAGCAACTGTCCCATCTGCACCTGACATTCACTCGAGCTGCAGGCGCCCGTCTGTTGGAAGCCCTGCTCCTTCAAGATGAATTCCATCTTTCCGCGGTCAAGCACCCGGAATGCCTTAGTGGCAATGAGTTCGGCGGCGAACTTGCCGGTAATGAAGTTGAGTTGTTCGATGCTTACGGTCTTGTCGCCAGCGAAGGGGCTGACCGCAATATTGGGAATCTTGACGTCCTGCGCGAACAAGAAACTACACAGAAACAGAAAAAGGCACATTAGGTTCCGAATGGGCATTAGGTGCTTCCGGGGTTCAACCATGGTAAAAGGAATGCGCAAGTATAGAAATAATGGAGGGGGGTGAGAAACCACGCAAAAGCCACTGTAAGGTGTCGCATAATTAACGACGATATTAGTCATGAAAAGATGTATCGGAATAAGAGGATTCATTCGGCACATCCTGTGCCTCACCCTTTGGGCAAACCTGCGGTTTGTGCGTTCGCGGCATCCGTGCCGCTCGGCGTCGAACCTCCGGCCTCTTGGTCCCGAACCAAGCGCTCTACCAGGCTGAGCTATATTCCGGGGATAAGCTTAATCTAAATTCTGGATGGGTTGTCATCAACGAGAAATCGGAGACAGCCTTTGGATGAACAATACCGACCAGGCAGGGAAACTGCGTCCATCATGGATAGCGGTCAAAGACACAGCCAAGTGGGCTAGGGCGGAGTTCCAGTTAATGGAAATCTCGTTTGTCCCATAGGAGCATTGATCATCCACATAGGCCAGGGCTACCTTTCCGGGGGTGCGGTATTCCACGCATTTCCAATTCTCTTTTTCTGTCCATCCCGCATCATTGCCCCCCGCATAGGGACCCCCAACCAACAAGCCCGGAATCGGGGCTTTCACTGTATCGCTTCCGGAAAGACGATGATGGATATTCATGGGAGACTTTATTCCAATTCCAGTTACGTTGCTTAATCCTAAGGGGTTCCGTCCCAGCAAGTGGTCTAGGCTTGCATCCGCCCCCCGGAGATAGGTTGATTCTCCCGTAAGGTACCAGGCATAGAGCATGTGGGTGCCCATGTGCGCGAGGTCTGAATTAGAGCCCCAATTGAAGTCGCCCGCCAGGTCCGGATAGGTGTGCGGTACGGAACCCGTGTCCACCTGTGGGCTTGCCCAGGCGTTCGTCTCCACACGCTTTGCGTACAACATCGCTAAATCAAGTATTGCCATCTTGGCGTTTTTCACGTCCTGGCTTGTAAATACCGACGGGTGCGATACAACCGCATAGGCCGCAAGCATTCCTACGTCTCGCCACCAGGGGAGCTTGAGCCCCTTCCAATTTGCAGAAGGAAAGTAAGTTTGTGCGTCCAAGGTTGTCGCGGCCAATTCTGCTGAGGCCCATAATTTTTCATCCACACAGTCCACGTCCTCATATTGCCCGGTGGCAACATCCTCTGGATTCTTATAGAATATGGCCTGCTGGTGAGCGTTGGCCCAAGACCAGGCTTTAATCGCAGCATTCAAGGTGACTTGGGAAAACGCTGGATCCCATTTTTTCCAAACTCGAGATGCCTGGGCCATGGAGGCCGCAAAGTCATAACTGGCATTAGCGCTTTTCCCCACAAAAAATCGAGGTGAATTGTCCTTATCGGGAGGCTCAAATCCATTAAAGCTCTTTGCTGTCCATTTGTGAAAGACCCCCCCATCGTCATCTTGCATGCTCAGCATCCACTCCAGGTTCCAACGCGCTTCAGCCAGCAGGGACGGGATGCCCCCACCCTCTTCAGGAATTCCCCACTTCAAGGTATCCGTGAAAGCGGGATGGTTTTCTGCCAAAGCCAGCAAGTTCCATTCCGTGATGCCCGAATTTACGACATACTTATTGTAATCCCCGGCATCAAACCAGCCTTTGGGACTATCCTTTCCACCCGTTGATTTGCCTGTACTGGAGTGGTAACTTGCATACCCGGATTGGAAGGAAACAGGCCTCGCCCATGGCCCTGCATATTTTGCTTCGATCGCGATTCCGGCACGTTGGAAATAGAACGCTTTCAATAACGACTTGCCCAGGGGCACCCAGGCGTTCTCTTTAATGACCAGGTCCGCAGAGATCACCTTGCCACGATTTTTGATTTGATAGACTCCTGTGGGAAGGCTGTCTGGAAGACGGACCACCTGGGCAGGATCACCACCCATGGGTCCCCAAAATTTTGGGGCGGGGACTGTTCCGGAGGCTACTTTTTTCCCATCGGAAATGCGCACTAAATCCCAGGTTCCTTCCAGAGCCTTGGCCTCCTGTCCAGAAAATACAACGGTCTTAAAGGCTGTGGGCGACCAACCGATTTGATTGGCGACACCCAAAGGAGCTGCAGAAAGAGAAACGGCAATTGCTGTGAAGCACAAGACCAAATGGGGAATACACTTCATGGATAAAGTCCTTTTGGGGTTTGGAGGAAAAGTACCCAAAAATTTTCCAAGAAGGTGTAGGAATTGATTAATCAGCTCTAAAAGACCAGCCCAGACCTAACTGGACGATTAACCGGGTGTTGGCTTCATTTGCGAGCAAAAACCGAGTTTGCTCGGCTTGAGCCTGAGCCTGGGCGTAAAGGCTTCGGGTAATTCCGATTTCACCTCCCAGACTCAGCTTGAAAACCTGATCTCCATCAATGGTCCCAAAAGATAGGGAGCCCTGCACATTGCTTTGTGTTCCCATATTTAGGCACACATAAGGCGTCGCTTCATAAATCAGATTATCCTCATCTGCGAGAGGAATTTCCAGGTTACCCCGAACACCCATGCGGGATGCCCTGCCCAAGAAGGGACGGAGCGTGGCTACATCGGCCTCGATGCCCAGAGGTCCGGTCCAACTCTTTTCGGGCAATAACCATTCGGATTTCGTGCGGGCTTGATAGGGCACAAGGCGCAAAGTCCCTTGCAGGTCTTCCTTTTGCATGTGAACATATAAACTCGCAGAATTGTAGACATGTTGGGAAATGGATCGGGAAGAGGAATCATCCTGAAATCCGTGACTGAGCTCTAGATACCGAAAATCCGCACCCAAGCTCCACTTCTCGTTGATCCGATAGCCAGCTGTGCCTGCAAATTGAGCCGTGACCTGCTCATAGATGATGCTGGAGATATTGTTTCCCTTTTGACCCTGGGTCTCTCCATAGGTGTATGCGCCGAGGGCTATAGGGCCCAGGCGCAAAGCGCCGTACGCCCCACCAACGGCATTGAAATCCGTTTCCCCATAATTGCCCTGGTCCGAGATCAGGGGGATTTTTCCAAAGTGTCCGCCGAGAACGCCCCTACTCGTTGTGTCGGCGGCACGAGCTGCCGGGTTCCATGGACCTTGGCTACGAGTCAATTCGGGGAGGGCTAGCTCATTGATACCCTTGGCACTGAGGGAAAGGGCAAGGAGAAGGAGTGTTTTGCTTATTTGGATGGGATATGATTTCATGGCAGAAAATATAGCCGATTTTCTCCAGGACTCCTATTCCCGCGCAACCACTTGGGTAAGGATATCTTTGCCCGCGCATTGTACCTTCAAAACGAACACCCCTTGGCTCGGCAACATACTGGCTAGAGGGATTTCGGTAGAAGCTCCAAAGGGCTGTTGATATATGCGTTGCCCCGTCAGGCTGTAAAGGCTGGCCGAAAGAGCCGATCGTGCCACTCGCAATTGGAGGATTCCGCTCTGCAAAGGTGTTCATGTCGCCTTGCACGAATTCACCATTGGCAAGACCTCCATATTCATGGCCATCATCATTGACACGGGTCCAGGTTGCACCTTGATCATCGGATTGAAACACCCCTGTGACTCCCTGGACCGTCCCAAATAGGAACACCGCAGGATAGCCACCTACGGTGGCGGACTTTCCAAAGCCCACTGCTTCGCAATTGCTAACCCCAGCGAGGACGGTAAAGGTTGTTCCTCCATTGATGGAACGAATCAAGCCACCCGTACCCTCATCCTGTGAAATAGGACGGTAAAGGTGCCTTTTTGAGGAGGACATCGCACTGCAGAACGATCAAGGACTAATGGGGTCCAAATTTACCGGAAAAACAACATCCCTGACTGGCCGGATCATGCCGAAATCAGGTGGCCGGATAGAGCCGAATTTTGCAGCTGGTTCCAGCGACCATATAGACCTTGCCGGATGTTGTTGGATCTACTGCAATAGCCTCGATTCCGAGCAAACCGCGCTCACTCACATTCACCCAGTCCATCAGGGAAACCCATTCTTGACCTGCTTCATCCCACCGATAAGCCCCGCCCACATCGGTGCGGGCGTAGAACAAATTTTTATCCACTTTTGAGGGAACAATGGAGGAGACGAATCCACCACCACCCATAGTCACATTGCTCCATTTGAAATCGGCTGCAACAAGGGCGGAAGAGAGACCCAATACACACAAAGTGACCTTGGTAATCGAAGCAAAGGCAGAAAATTTCATGATTAATCCTTGGGGAATCCGGAACACCCGACAAGGCCAAACTTAAACCCCGCAACCTTTGAAGAGGGAGTACTACGAAAGGAACTGTTGAGAAGATTAAAACAGCTAAAACCCACCCGCCCCGCTGGTCTGGGTCTTTTGGGAAAGCACGAGGTATGGATCGAAGCAGAATGGCCGTCCATCAAGCAAAAGGGCCTGGAGACACCCTCGCGTGGCTTCCATCATCCTATCCCGATGCAAGGCAGGCACATCGTCATTGGAAAGGTGCCCAATTATTCCCTGGTCACGATAACAAAGAAAGCGCTTGATGTGGCCTGTGCGATCCCGCACGCAATGACTGCGGGTGTAGGTGTCTTGTAGGAGATGCAGCAGGGTTCCCAAAGCCAGATCACGAATATGATCCGCCTTTCCTTCGTCAAAGAAAGCCTTCAAAGTAAAGTGCATGCCCTGAAAAATAGTGGCAACGCGACAAGGCAAATCAACCATGCGGGTGCGGGCGGGAACGGACAAGGTTCCCAGGATCAAAGCTTGGTAGAATTCATTCCAGGCCTGGATCTCGGCCAGTGTTTCACTCGTCGGGAGGCGATTCTGATGAGCCATGGCGTGGATGGAAGTCAAACGGCCATAATGGGATTCCCAGAATACCAGATCCAGGGGAGAATCAAACAGCGGTGCGCCTTTGAAAAACTCAGTCGTTTCGTGCTCGTCTGCGACATACAAGCCATGTAACACTCGCTGTACCTTGGCGCTGGCTTTTACTCCCAATTCGCGAAGGGCACGTTCCGTATAATCTACATGGAGATCGAGTCGCATATCAGGTTATTCTTGCCCCCACGGAGTGGCAGTAATTTGACCATTGCCCTTCTCTTCAATTTCGATCAGCCAGGCATGCAGCCCCTGAGCAATGCCCGGCATGGGATTGGGGTCGTCAATGCCCGAGCTTGAACCGCAGGAAAGCAACAAGGGAATCTGATATTTTTCCGGGATGCGGAACTGGCGTAAATGTTCCCCAAAATGGATGTGCCGATGCTCATGCCCAAAAACCAATGCATCGATTTTCCCGATGACGAGATTCATAAACTCTTCCCCGTCCTTGAGCTCATGCCCCAGAACATTCTTGAGATGGTAGACCAGGCTTTCGTCGGGGTACAGGAAGGGATGGTGGTGCAAGGCAACCAGAACCTTTGCCCCGGTGCTGCGAAGTCCCTGCAAAAAAATCAGATGCTTTTCAAAAATCTTGCGCTGGGAATCACCGAGCTCCCCATCGGCCAGAAGGGCGTCGTACCAGTGATTTTCGGCTTGCATGGAGTCCAAAAGCAAGATAAAATGCCGACCTACCTGAACCAAGCGGGGGTAGGCCAAATCTGGATTCTGAAGAATATGCTTTTGAAAAAGCTGGTAACTCGTGGAGCTAGCCAAATTGCCATTCCAGCCATAGTCATGGTTTCCAGGCACAAACTCCAAGGAGAAGCCCGCAGCCCGAAGGGGTTGCAGGATTGCCTGGGCTTGGAGGCATTGACCTTCATTGCCATCGTCGGTGATGTCGCCGGTAAAAAGAAGCAGTGGCTTGACCACCTGGCCTCCAAATGCCTCGAGGATCTTCTGCACCAAGTGGATGGCCCCTTGGCTACGTTCGGGACTACGGCCTATGTGCAGGTCGCTCAGGCAAAGAATGCGGGTCTTACTGTGGTTCATTCAACTTCTCGGCTCGAATGGCTATATTCGAAAAGATAGAAACAAGGGTTTTCCTGCAGAGGACAAAAAAATGAAAGGCCGGGAAAGTGGAATGCCAGAGCCTGATTTCTGGAAAAGTTTCTTTTATCCCGACGCGGTTCTGCGCGAGCTTCTCCCATCCGACCTGGTTGGACCCATCGTTGAGTTTGGCTCGGGTTACGGAACTTTTACCCTGCCCTTGGCGCGCCATACCTCGAATCTGATCATAGGCATTGACATCGAGGCTGACCTTATCTGCAAGGTGAAAGAAGAGGCCTTGGCTTTGGGACTGAACAATCTGAAAATGGTTCTCCGGGATTTCGTGGAGGATGGGACTGGACTCGGTGATTCCCTAGCATCCCATGTTTTGCTTTTCAATATTTTGCACATCGAGAATCCCCGAGGCCTACTCGCTGAATCCTTCCGCATCCTCCAACCAGGGGGAACAATTTCCGTGATCCATTGGCGTAGCGATATCCCCACCCCTCGAGGACCTTCCCTGGATATTCGCCCCACTCCGGAGCAATGTATCCCATGGGCCATCCAGGAAGGCTTCCACTTACTGCGCGAGGTGAATCTGGGGTACGCCGCCCCCTACCATTTTGGTTTGTTGTTTAAAAAGCCTTATAAACTGGCCTATTACCCTGTTGGTCCTTTGCCTAGGCTTTGATAAGGACGGCATTGTGAAAGTACGCGTAGACTTGCAAGTGCCATAGGAGGCACTCGGGCTTCTTAGTGGTGTTCCAGGTTCGGCGGAATAGGCGAT